>JBAVYC010001166.1:0-2412 GCA_049698595.1 Desulfobacterales bacterium
CCTGGCGTGTCGCGAATACCGAATCGATTATTTCAGAGGCCAAAAAGCATCCGAACATCGTGCTGAAATTTTCCGACGCACAGCAGAAGCAGGAAAATCAGATTAAGGCGATCCGGTCATTCATTGCTCAGGGTGTCGATGTGATCGCCTTTTCTCCCGTGGTGGAGACGGGCTGGACGCCGGTGTTGAAAGAAGCCAAAAGGGCTAGGATTCCGGTCATTCTCAGCGACAGGGCGGTCGACACCGATGACGACTCGCTTTGGGTCACCTTTATGGGGTCCGACTTTGTCGAGGAAGGCCGCAGGGCCGCCAATTGGCTTGTGGAAAATTATGAGAAACTTAAAAATCCTGATAAATCAATGGATGTCGTCAACATCGTGGAGCTGCAGGGAACCGTGGGATCGGCTCCGGCCATCGATCGAAAAGACGGTTTCGCAGAAATCCTCAAAAATCATCCGAATTTTAAAGTCATTAAGTCCCAGAGCGGCGATTTTACCCGGTCCAAAGGGAAAGAGGTGATGGAGGCTTTCCTGAAAGCCGAAGGGAAAAAAATTGACGTGCTCTTCGGACATAATGACGACATGGCCATTGGCGCCATCCAGGCAATAGAGGAATATGGGCTCAAGCCGGGCAAAGATATTATCATTGTATCGATTGACGCCGTCCGGGGCGCCTTTGAGGCCATGTTGGAAGGAAAATTGAATTGTACGGTTGAATGCAGTCCGTTGCTGGGACCCCAGCTGTTTGAAGCTGTTCAGGATTTGATGGCCGGCAAAGAACTTCCCAGGCGGATTGTAACCAAGGAAGGTGTTTTTCCTCAGGAAGTTGCGAAGGAAGTACTACCGACAAGGAAATATTAAATTTCCGTCTCCAATCCCTTTGGTCACACGTTTTAGGTTTCACAGGCGGTTTCATAAGAAGCGTGTGATCGAAGGGTGAGTGCACGCAAAAGACCGCGCTTAAAGGACGTGGCGTTCAATGGTTGAATAAAAAGCGACGGTTTCGGGGAATTTTTAATCGATTGAGGAAGTGCCGGCCGGTGACCGGATTTGAGGCGCCCTGATGGATGGATCCGATGTAATCGTTCACATAAAAGGTCTTAGCAAAAGTTTTCCGGGAGTCAAGGCGCTTTCCAACGTCGATCTTGACCTTCGACGGGGAGAGATACACGGATTAATGGGTGAAAACGGCGCCGGAAAATCAACCCTGATCAAAGTGCTGACCGGGTTATACGATAAGGATGCAGGTGAGATAATTTTCGACGGCAAGCCATTTGAACTCAATTCACCCGAGGACGCCCCGAGATTTGGCCTGAGCACGGTGTATCAGGAAATTAACCTTATCCCCGCGCTGTCGGTTGCGGAGAACATTTATATCGGCCGTGAACCCACGCGTTTAGGCTGTATTGATTGGCACGCCATCACTTCACGCGCGAAAACAGCCATCAAGAAGCTTGATCTGGACATCGATGTGACCCTGCCGGTGTCATCCTTTTCAGTCGCCATCCAGCAACTCGTTGCGATCACCCGCGCCCTGGACATCTCGGCCAAAGTTCTGATTCTCGACGAGCCGACATCCAGCCTTGACAGCGCCGAGGTGGCGCAGCTTTTCTCCGTCATGCGCAAACTCAGGCAGGAAGGTATGGCGATTCTCTTCATAACGCATTTTATCAACCAGGCTTATGAGATTACCGACCGGATTACGGTGCTGAGAAACGGGGAGCTTGTCGGTCAATTTAAGACTGAAGAACTTCCCCGGATTAAATTGATTGGCAAGATGCTGGGCCGCGACGTAACGGAGTTTGAGGGTGAAAACGAAGTTGCCGACAGTGGCGAACCCGGTGGTGAAAAAGAGGTCTTTTACCAGGTTCGGGGCATGGAACGTAAAGGATCCATCTCTGCGTTTGACCTGGATATATGCAAGGGTGAGGTGCTCGGTCTGGCAGGCTTGCTGGGGTCGGGAAGAACCGAGATCGCACGTCTTCTTTTTGGTATAGACCGTCCGCAAAAAGGGATAACGCGGCTGAACGGCCGTGAGGTGACGATCACTTCTCCGCGCAAAGCCATTGGATATTTTTTCGGATTATGCCCCGAGGACCGCAAGACAGAAGGCATTATTTCCGATATGACCGTGAGGGAAAATATTATTCTTGCCATTCAGGCGCGCGACGGAATATTCAAGACCATACCGCGCAAGAAGCAGGACGAGATCGTTGATAAGTATATTAAAGCATTAGACATTAAAACACCCGGTTCGGAACAAACTGTGAATAATCTGAGCGGCGGGAATCAACAGAAAGTGATCATCGCTCGCTGGCTGGCCTCCAAACCCGAGTTTCTTATCCTCGACGAGCCGACCCGTGGTGTCGATGTGGGGGCCAAGGCGGAAATCGAAAAACTGATTGTATCACTG
>JBAVYC010001167.1:0-1865 GCA_049698595.1 Desulfobacterales bacterium
CAGTGCGAGGGCTGCAATCGCGGTTCTGAGTTCTCATCCGGCTGGTTTTGCACAGCCTGCCCTGAACCAGCTACGAAATGGAAAAATGGTAATTGCAACTTTGCTTCTCATGTCAGCACTACGACCACTTCTGCAAAGGCCAAAATCAATCCGCTCAAGGCCTCTAAAAGAGGGCGCAGATAAATTTGCTTGCGATCCAATGGTAAACCTCGCTCATGACCCGGGCGGGGTTTTTTTTGTCAATAATTTCTCTATGCTGACCAACTGGATGCAGATACCCACCAGTTGCATTGCGGAACGAATATCCTCCAAAGGCGGAAAAGACGGTGCTATCCGGATGTTTCGATCCAGGGGGTCTTGCATGTATGGGTAGGTGGAGCCGGCCGGGGTCAATTTGACTCCGGCTTCAGCAGCCATCTGAACCACCGCGGCGGCGCATCCTTCCAAGGTATCGATACTGACGAAATAACCGCCGCCGGGACGACTCCAATCTGCAATACTTTTTCCAGCCAGTTCTTTTTCCAATGCAATCTGGACTGCTTCAAATTTGGGTTTCAGGATGGCCGCGTGCTTTTTCATGTGATCGTCGATACCCGCCACATTTTTAAAAAACATTGCATGCCGCAACTGGTTGAGCTTATCCGGGCCGATGGTTTGAAAGGCCATTTGTTTTTTTGTCAGCGCCATATTTTTTGGGCTGCCGGCCATCATGGCGACGCCGCTGCCGGCAAATGTGATCTTGGATGTCGACCCGAAAATAAAAACCCTTTCAGGATTTCCGGCCTGTTTGCAGGATGTCAGAATATTCTTCAGCCGAGCCGGCTTATCATCGAGGTGATGGACGGCATAGGCATTGTCCCAGAAAATCCGAAAATCATTTGCTTTGGTTTTCATGGCCGCCAGACGGTCGACCACTTCATCGGAGTAGACCACTCCGGTCGGGTTGCTGTAGCGGGGCACGCACCAAATTCCCTTGATACCATCATCGTCGGCCACCAATTCCTCGACCTGGTCCATGTCGGGGCCGGTGTCGTTCATTTCTATGGTAATCATATCAATGTTTAAATAATCACAGATAAAAAAATGCCGATCATATCCGGGGCTGGGGCATAAAAATTTAACCTCCGGCAGTTTTACCCAGGGAGGACTGTCTTCAGCGACACCTTTGACCATGGCCCGCATGAAGGTGTCGTGCATCATGTTAAGGCTTGAATTCCCGCCGATGATGATTTCCTCGGGGGCCACTTCCAGGTATTGTGCAAATAATTGTTTGGCTTCCGGAATTCCATCCAATCCGCCATAATTTCTGCAATCCGCTGCATCTTCCGTCAGGTAATTTCCGCTGTTGATGATATCCAACATGTCACCGGCAAGGTCCAGTTGCTCGGGGCACGGTTTGCCACGGGTGATGTCCAGGGTGGTGCCGCGTGATTTAAATTCATGGTAGCCTTCAAGCAGATCGTCTTTGATCTGCCGTAGTTGTTGGGTGTCCAGGTGATTGAAATCGAGCATTTTTCAGTATCCTTATTCTTTCGGCTTTTGTATGGCTCCGGTTGATCCAGTAGTTCGGATGCACTATCAGCCACTCCCTATACCATCGGCGGGTTGAGTCATCAAGGCCAAATTGAATTTATCGAAATTTTCAATATATTGCTATCAGGGGAGTGCCGACGTTGGATTCATGTTTTCAATCTTATCTGCAGGCTTTTTAAATCAAAAAGGCAATCGGAGACCATCAACGATCACAACCTTCCAAACTATTTAAGGCCCAATTGAGGGGCTAAGGTATTAAGAAATTAAATAATTAAAGAAAAGCTGTAATAAATTATTATTTAATAAAATATCAAAAAAATAAAATAATTAAA
>JBAVYC010001168.1:0-2666 GCA_049698595.1 Desulfobacterales bacterium
AAAATCTCCTTGGGTCTTAGGCAGCAAAAGCTGTTTTCGTAAAATTCCACACAGATTATATCCGCCTAACCATAGCATGGTAGTTGAGGACGTCATTGTCGACAGAAATCACAGGTGTCCAGGGATCGCGTCTTCACTTATGCGGGAACTGGAAAGATCTGCCGCCGGACGCAATTGCAATTATATCATTTTCGTCACAGAATCGGATTTGTTTGAAAGGTTTTGGATTTTTAGAATTTTGGTGGAAACTTTTGGCACAGGTAACCGGTGCCTGTTATGTGTGTCTTCCGATAAACAATAGGAGTACGATTTGTCATGGTAATGAAGATTGCTGATCCAAACGTCGCGGCTGCCTTTAATGTGTTTCCTCCTGTAATACGAAAAAAGCTAATGCGGCTTCGCATGCTTATATTTGATGTGGCCTCTGAAACAGAAGGTGTTGGCGAATTAGAGGAAACTTTGAAGTGGGGGCAACCGAGCTACTTGACTAAAAAGTCTAAATGTGGAAGTACAATTCGAATAGGTCGAGAGAAAAAGACTGAAGGAGATTATGCAATTTATTTCAAATGCCAAACATCTCTGGTTGCAACCTTTAAGGAACTCTACAAAACCGAATTCCGATATGAAGGTAATAGAGCCATTCTTTTTAACATTAACGATAAAATTCCAATTCCTGAACTTAGACATTGTATTGCAATGGCGCTCACTTACCATTTAAATAAGAAAAATCGGAATATAAAGCGAGATAAAAAGACATAACCAAGCCACTCGAGCAGGCGGCGTGAGGATAGCGATTTTACGTAAAGGCCGTGCAAGTTTGGTATTCGTTTAGGACGCTGCTCACCTCAAGCGGACCGTTGTCCTCAACTATTATGGATATCATTTACGTAAAATCACCACATGAGATTGATGAGGTCAGGAAGCTTTTCCGGGAATACGAAGCTTCTCTTAATGTCGATCTATGTTTCCAGCAGTTTGAATTTGAGCTGACAAATCTTCCTGGAAAGTATGCTCCTCCGTCCGGTACGCTCCTTCTCGCCATGGATGGGCAAAAGGCTATGGGGTGTGGCGCATTGCGAAACATTGACTCGATCCAATACCGCACTTGCGAGATGAAGCGACTTTATGTTCGCCCCGAAGCCAGGGGTGTGGGCCTTGGAAAACAAATTGCGAGACGGCTTATTCAGGAAGCCGTTCGTCTTGGCTATTCTGCCATGGTCCTTGATACACTTGATAGGCTGGAAGCCGCCATAAAAATTTACAAATCTTTGGGTTTCGTGCGTACGGAACCCTATTATGACAATCCGCTATCTGGTGTCGTTTATTGGAAACTGGATCTGAGAGGCCAACATGAAGCTTCAGCAGACAGCCAAGGCCGTGGCGATTTCGGACAGGACCAGGTAGCTTGAATTTTATCATATCAGCAATATTCTACCCGATTTATGGTTATATTTGATTTGGCAATTTTGCCCCCAATTTGGTTTATAATCTATCGAAGTGCGAAGAATTCAAATATCCCGCTAGAAAGATTTCTGAAACATTTATTAATTTTTCATCACCGCATATTTTTGAGGAACTCCGATGACATCAAAACACAACAGTATTCATAGTGATTTTGCATTTAGGGTATTGCCTGTAATTGATAAACGGGTCTTCAGGTTAGGTATTGCCGGCAACTACGGGATAGATTCTTCTGATGTCAAATGGGCCGCCGAGCATGGTGCCAATTACTGGGTATGGGGTCATAGTTTTAAAAAGGTTACAGCAGGGATTAAAGAAGTAATCAGACAGGATAGAGAGAAGAATGTCGTGTCTCTGCTTGGCTGGGGATTTTTTGGCCGGCAGGTGCGCCGAAGTGTTGAAAAAGCGCTACGCAATTTAAATACGGATTACTTAGATGTTTTCAAACTCGGGTGGCTGGGACGGACATCGAATTATAGCCAGGGTGTTGTCGATTCATTGTTGAAACTTAAACAGGAAGGTAAAATTAAGGCTATTGGAACCAGCATCCATGACAGAAAACGGGCCGGCAAATTGGCCTTGGACTCAGAACTCGATCTCTTAATGATCCGCTATAACGCCAAACACACCGGCGCTGAAGAGGATATTTTCCCGTATTTAAAACATCGGAATCCTTCGGTTGTCAGTTATACAGCGTTAGCTTGGCAGCAGTTAATCAACCCTGTGAAAGATATCGAAATGGCTCCCTGGCCGGGTAGCAAGGAAGAGGCTAAAATACCTCCCCTGACACCTGAATTGTGCTATCGATTTGTTCTGTCAAATCCTCACGTTCACCTGGTTCTGACCGGACCGAAAAACAGAGAGCAGCTGATGATGAATTTTCGAGCGATACAACAGGGGGCTCTGACTCCGCAAGAATTAGACTGGATTCGACAATATGGCAAACTAATCAAATCTAAAAGAAAATTTGATTACATCAAATAGGATCGGCCGGGTTAGCCCCAACGTTGCAAAAGCTTGAGGGCTTCAGAGTCAAGAGGAGCCCCTTAGCAAAATAAAATTAGAAGCTTCATCCCGCAAAGCGGGGGCGTCTGAGGGAGAAGTCGTAGTTCTTTACTTCGAACCCTCAGCAACGCAGAATCTGAAGTCCTCAGGCTTTCCCGAAGGGTAAACAACATTGGGGTTCACTTGCCGGACAAGCATAC
>JBAVYC010001169.1:0-2352 GCA_049698595.1 Desulfobacterales bacterium
GTCATCTCCAATAATATGCAACTACTATGAATAAAAGCGATCCGTAGAACCGCAGAATATCGAATAACGAAGGATGGAATCGTTTCACACTGTCTTTTATAGTATGTAAAATAGGGGAATAATTCTACCTTCGGCCATTTTGTTGGGTTTCGCTAATAGCACAAAAATGGGCGGCAAGTAGGTTGGGTAGAGGAACGAAACCCAACAACAGATATCGGGATGCTCAACCCAACCTACAAATAAGCCACGGACGATGTTAGAACCAAGCCCTAAAATAAATGAGCAGTCGGGGAGTTTATTGCGATATAGACCGTCATTCCTGCGAAGGCAGGAATCCAGAAAATTCGGTTCTGAGTAGACTGGATGCCCGCCTTCGCGAGCTTGACGAGAAAATTACCCCGATACATAAGATAGATAGAATACCTTACTTCGACATTCGATATTCTGCGGTTCGTTATTCGATATTCGCTTTTATCTTCCTTCCGTCGACACTCCATGCGCCTCACCTAATCTTCAGCCATGCATACCACTCAATCATCAGCAGCACACAACCCAATATGATAAAAAGCATCCATAAAGGCTGCTGTGCGGATATTTCTTCGGAAACCAAAGGCGCCTGGGATTGATCCGGTAAGTGTTCAAGAGACACCGGGTTTATGTCGGACTCGGACTCGTCGGCCAGATTGACGGTAAAATAGCGCTCTTTGCCGTTTTCGGCGATGGTATAGATGCCCACTCTGCCGGTGCTCTTATATCTGAAGGGATTCATCTTAACCGGGTGCTTTTCCCATTTTTCAGACGGGGCCCGGGTATATAGGGTATCCGTCTGGGGATTTAAATAAATATCAAAAGCCTCTCCGGCTCGTGTTTGTAAAATAGAGAATTCAAGCTTGTGCGGATTGAGCCAATTGAAAATATTGCTCATCATCACCGGAAAAGCGACTTTAAAAGGCAAATCGGATCTGGTAACATCAAATCCGATAAGGACGGCCCGCAATCCATTTTCTTCAAATGCATACATCAATCCCGTTTGGGCGGCCGCGATCACCGGTTGCAATTGCCTGTCTGTCTGGAGTTTTGCAGCTTCTGCGACGAGTAAGCCGCTTGGATCTACATTTGCCATCAAAGGGCTTTTGCGATTCCATGTCAGAATCGCAGGTAATTGAACCCGGCCAATTTTAGACACCGGGATGGACGGAGAATAGGCGTCAATCAGAAGAAAGTTACCCCTGCCGGTTTCAGGGAAATCCATGCGGTCAACAATGACGATATCATGCCGGGCGGTCTGTTCAGGCCAGGAAGAAGGTATGATTTCTTTAACTGAATTGACTCTAAAATTCGGGTATGCTGCCAGAAGCTTTTCTAAAAAATGATTTCCTTTCGAAACCAGTAAAACCCAAATCTCTTTGGCTGCACTCAAAGATAAATAGGCCTGGTTATCGACGGTAAAGTCATCATCGATTTCGAGAGTTGCCCCGGCAATGCCGTTAATGAGACCCGAGTAGGGAATGATCAGCATTTTTTTTTCTTGAGCTTCGAAGGTGATGACACTTTCAAATAACACGACCCTGTCAATCCACAAACGGATGGAAGATTCAACCGCGATGAGATCGAAATTTTTTATCTCCAACAGGAATTCATAGTGGTCGCTGTGATCGGCCTGTTGGCGGAATTCAAATTTCGTAATTCCGATATTATGTTCCCCGCCGGAGACGATCAGCGGCCTGATTTTAGGCTGATTTTTTACCAGGGCAGAGAAATCTTGGCCGGCACCATCGCTAATCAGGTAAAGTAAATCTTCTTTAGCCGGATCGACAAAGGAAAGCGCCAGGTATATGGCGGGTTCTAAATCGGCAGCGGCGTCCGAAGGTTGGAGATTATTGACAAGATCTTGGGCTTGACTCGAATTGTCGATAAAACCGCTTTTAACCACAGATTTGTTGCCGGCTGCCACAATCAGAATTTTTTGACCCTGAGCCCTTTGCTCAATTAGTTGGAGGGCTTTCTGTCTGGCCAGGTCGAAGCGTGTACCCGAACCGGATCTGGTTTGCATGCTGGCACTTGTATCAATGACGAGTATCAGATTGCCCTTTTTGGCGGTCAAATAAGTCCAGGTCGGTTTGGCCAACGCCAAAGCAGCCAGCACGACGATGAGGATCTGCAATAAAAGCGGTAGATTCCTTTTCAAACGTTCAAAGTTTAAATTGCGGCTTTTTTCCTTTAGCACCGCATCCCATAAGAAGAGGTTGGTGACATCAACCTGCCTGGGTTTGGGCTTCAGGGTGTGGAGGATGATGAGGATGGGGATGATCCCTAAGGTCAATAGCATGTATGGGCTTAGAAAGTGCATTT
>JBAVYC010001170.1:0-5147 GCA_049698595.1 Desulfobacterales bacterium
GGCTTATCCTCCTCATGATTAAGGTTTATGGTGATAAGGTATCCTTGGAGCCCACCTTCGCGGGGTTTAAGTTGGCGCTCCGGGAGCCATTCGCGGCTGAGTCCCCACTCCACCCCTAAGTTTGCTCTCAAAACATAGCCCTGAAAAAGATGCGTATCAAAAGCTGCAAATTAAAGCAACGTCTCTATTGGAGTGTGCTCAAGGCCAAATGCTTCAGCGACCGCCTGATACGTCACTTTGCCATTCATCACATTGGCGCCTAGTTTGATTTCAGGATTTTCGCGCATGGCACGCCGCCAGCCCTTGTTGGCGATTTGCACGGCATAGGGTAAGGTCGCGTTGGTTAAGGCGATCGTGGATGTTTTGGCCACAATGTCGGCACCGGCTTTTTTATAATCATCGTCTTCGAAACCGCTGCCCTTTCCACCTTCTTTTTCGACCAGCAGGGTGTGCCCGTTTTGGATCATCACCTCCACTCCGGCGGGGATCATGGACACCCGGTTTTCTTCTGTCTTTATCTCTTTCAATATTCCGATGATCATCATGCTCCTCCTTTTGTTTGTCGGTTCAATGAAGTTGCCTTGGGTGGTGACGGCTGGCTTTCAATGGATACATGAGCAAGATGCTTGCCACAGCCTTCGATGAAGACAAATATAGCTGGAGAAAGTAGAGACTGAACCGAATTCAGATCGGAAACGAAAATCCGAGAGTAAAATTAGATGAGCAATATCAAAAGCTTATTTATTTTTCGAATTTTTCGGCAAATTTAGCGAATGGATGGTCGGTTCAGATTGAAATGAACGTAATGCGGATTACGACAGACAAGATTGGCAACATATCGTTCCAACTTTATAGAGAATTACGAATAAATCTTTATTGATACAATATGTTATGGTTAATGGTAGTATATGTTTCCAATGGTTACTTATGTTTCCATTTCTTCAATTTGTTCAGCAACGCCGTGTGCGACACTCCGAGACGTCTGGCTGCTTCTCGGATACTGCGAGAGGCCTGTAGGGTTTCCATGATGATCTGTTTTTCGTATGTATTGATCTGCTCTTTCAGCGAAAAACAAAGGGTATGATCAGAAGCTTTGACTTCCGGTGTTTTTTGCAATCCGTGACCAATTTCATGGCTGAAGAGAATGGATTTTACGTCAATGGCGTCTCCTTCAGACAGAAAGGCCGCCCGTTCGACGACATTTTTTAGTTCTCTGACATTGCCCGGCCAGTCGTGTTGCATCAGTTTGCGCATAGCCTCCTTGGTTATGCCAGGCAATGGCTTGTCGAGTTTGGAGGCCAGTTGAAACAGAAAATGCTCCACCAACAAGGGAATGTCTTCGATGCGTTCAACCAGCGGCGGAATGTGGATCGGTAAAACGTTGATGCGGTAGTAAAGGTCCTGGCGAAAGGTCTTTTGGGCCACCAGCTGTTCCAAGTTGCGGTTGGTGGCGGTGATGATCCGGGTCTGAATGGGTATTTCTTTAGATCCGCCGATCCGGCGAACCTGTTTTTCCTGAATGACCCGCAAGATCTTGGCTTGAGATCCAGACGGCATTTCGCCGATTTCGTCTAAAAAAACCGTTCCTTCCCGGGCCACTTCAAACAGCCCGGCTTTGCCGTCTCTACGCCCGCCGGTGAAAGCGCCGCTGACATATCCGAAGAGTTCGCTTTCCAGGAGCTGTGCTGGAAGAGCCGCACAGTTGATGGGCACGAAAGGCCCCTGGAGTTTAGCAGCGGAGTGGATCGCCCGGGCAAAGAGTTCCTTGCCGGTACCGCTACCGCCCCGAATAGAGACAACCGTGTCTGCACCGGCAATCTTACGGGCAAAGCCGACGGCGGCCTCTATGGCCGGGTGGCGCCCAATGATATCGCTGAAACCGATTTTGACCGGATCGGAAATCGACCGGGCCAGTTTTTTGATTTCCTGCATGTCCCTGGCGATTTCAACAGCACCGATGATTCGTCCTTTAGCATCCCGTATCGGCCTGCCGGTGGAAAAATAATGGTATCGGCCGGTAGCGGTAATCAGGTCTTTTTTAACGTTGCTGAACTTTTTGCCTTCCAGACATTCCAAAACTTGAAAATCCAGCAGATTCAAGGCCCGCACAGCCGATCCAACGACACCGCGATCACCACAGTCCAGCGCCTGCCGGGCCACACGGTTGATGGTCGTCACATTTCCTTCCCGATCGATGGAAACCACGCCGTCGCTAATGTTGTCCAACACCACCCGGAAACGATTTTCTCTTTCTTCCTGGGGCAAAGTGTCGATTGATCGAATTTGAATCAAATCGGCAACATTGGCTAGATTTTCGAATATTTCTTCGATGCGGACCGCCTGCCCCTGATTTTCAATTTCCAGATAAACATGGGCGCGATCTTCACGGCGAACGACTTCCATGGAGACGATATTGCTGCCCTGTTGGGCTATGATGGTAGAAATATCGGCAACAATTCCCACCCGATCCTTGAAAATAAGTTCGAGTTTGAGGTTCATCATAACGCTGCCTCTGGATTTTTTTCCTTCCGATTGCAAGCACCATTAGGGCTCTTATCAGTATACTGGGCGTTCGTGCACAACATGCAACGCAACTGGAAGCGGGTGTTTCTTGAATCACTATGCATGTTTGCACGGACGTTCCGGTCTTTTATTGTAAAACCCAAATTATTTTCAGAAAAAGTGCTCTTTTATTCTTTGCCGTCTTTCCTGTCCGCCGGTGTTTTTGGAGGATCAACGGCAAAGAATAAGAAAAAACATCTCTGCGTCCTTCGCGTCTGGTGAAAACAATTTAATATCATGGATGTGCTGATTTGATCGCACTGGTCGAAGAATAATAGCCAAATTACGGTCTCGTATTATTCAGTCCCACAAAGGTGCCGCCGTTTTTTTTGCTCAGGGTTCGCATCAGGGTGGCAAAACGTTCTCCGGTGTTGCCTCGTCCGACCTGATTTTTTAACATCACCGGGAATCCCACGCCATGGATCCGGACCCGACGCGTTCCATCTTTTGTGGCCCTGTTGATCCGATCGACTTCATCGATGACCGGTTGGATAGCGTCGCCACTGAACTCGTCGCCGAAGACATACAGGCTGATCTTTTTGTCGGGCGCATAAAACGTCCTGATCGCCGCTTGAATGCCCTCCACCGGACTGCTGTTGCTAAACGCGCGCCAGGTACTCAGATTGGAAATAATGGCCCGGCGGCGGGCGGGGGTGTCGGGTATCCATTCTCCCCGATACTGGGAAAACATGTAGTTGCCCATGTCGTTCATGATCTGAATACCCTTGACTTTGGGATAGACTTTTAAAGTTTCGGCCAGCTTTTTTTGCACCAGGCCCCAGGCGTTGCGCTGCATGCTGCCGGAGGTGTCAATGATAAAAATGATGTATTCACTGTCCACCGGAATACCGCCGACGGAACGGTCGACTTCCCGGGGTTGATTTTTCAATAGCCGTTTCATCTCATCGGTGAGCTGCTGCAAGGCGCTCGCCAGCTTTTCCTCGATGATGTTTTGGACCTGGGCGTGTTGATTGGATGCCGCAAATTCCCCTTTAATATTTGACAGATCGCCCTGCAGCCGGGCGAGTTTTTTCTTCTCTTGCGACAGCTGTTCTTTTGTCCCCTGTAACTCTCGATTGAGCACCGCGGTCTCACCGCGAATCTCATGCAATTCCTTTTCCAGCCGAACGATCACAGACTGGAGATCTTTGCTCACCTCTTCTATGATGACGGGCTCGGCGAACTTGGATAACACAAACAGAAGGATGATCGCCCCAAAACCGCAGCAGATCACGTCAAGAAAGGATAGACTGAATATTTCGATGTCTCGTCGGCGGGTCTTCATGGCCAATCCTCCGAGGGGCAAAAAAAGGACCCCCTGGTATCCTGGGCCAGCTTCCAGAATGCGCTGGCTGCGAAGGGATCCCCTTCCATGGGATACAGAATTATATTGACCGGTACCCGGGAAGGCAGCCGGCGAATGGCTTCGTGGAACAGACTCAGGCGCTTTTTACCGGAAACTCTTTTGCCCCAGGGTTTTTTTGCCCCCATGGTCGGCAGACTGTCTGACAGCAGGAAAATATTATCCGGTGCCGGTTTCATTTCGCCGATGACATTAAAGGCATTCAGCAGGCTGGTGCCTTTTTCAGGAACCAGTTTGCGCATGCCGGCCACGGTTTGATTGAGTCTGCCGATCTCCCCGGCATTCAGCCAGGTTCCGCCGGTTCCGGCAGTCAAAGGACCTGCGGTTTCATTAAAGGTGTATACCTGAAATTGGCTTGTGGGGGGCAATTGGGTGGTCAACCAGTTGATGGTCGCGACTACCTGCCGCCACTTGGGTGATTTTAGTTTTTCGTCGACCCCCAGGTTGCGCCGGCGAATGACACCAACAACAGTTTCAGCCAGCATGCTGGCTGAGGAATCCACCAGTATAAAAATCCGCCTGCCGCCCATTTTCAGATCAGTGAGGTACTGGCGATCACCTTGACCGGGGAAAGGCCGCAGTTTCGTTCCGAGTTCGTCGCGCGCCTTGGCTCCGGCCCGCAGCCGTTTAACATCTTCTTCCAGGGACTTCAAATCGGCTTTTAATTTGTTGACATGGGGTTTAGACGCCAGGGTGTCCTTGTCGCTGTCGGCCAGCTCGATCTTTTTATCTTTGATGGTTTCGATCACCTGGCGGGAGCGCCCTTGGGTTTCTGCCAGTTCAACGATGGTTTTTTCCAGGACATTGCGGGCTAAAATTAATTGCTTTTTGCCTTCGAGCACCTGGTTTTCAATGAGGTTTACTTCAGCCTGAAGGTCGGCCGTAACGGTGTCGCGCCGGATGGCACCTTTGGCGTTGACCAGGACGAATAATAAAATGATCGCTCCCAGACCGCAGGTAATAATATCGAGAAAGGACAAACTGAAGACATTCAGGCGTTTACGTTTCATCGCGATTCAGACAGGCAATCAGTTGGAGTTGTTCAGCGTTTGTTCCCAACCGAATAATCTGGCCGAGCTTCAAAGCCCTGCTCCCATCTACCCGGGTTTCATCGACAAAGATCCCGTCAGTGCTGTAGTCATTCAGCACAACTTCCCGGCCGCGAAATCCGATTGTGCAATAGCGGCGGGAGATCCGGGGAGCCCGGTCATAGATCTGCACC
>JBAVYC010001171.1:0-1961 GCA_049698595.1 Desulfobacterales bacterium
GTGGAAGATGCCAATCCAAAAGAAACTTTTCTGGTTGACCGTTTGGTGGTGATTCCTCTGGTCATTCAGAACCGCGCCGGCATCACCGACAAGGGATACCAGACAGTCCCGATCTTGTGTTATCACCGGTTTGCGCCATCCTGCGATTCGCCCCTGTGTATGCCCGCGGAAATCTTTGAACAGCAGGTTCGATACTTAAAGGAAAACGGCTACCGGGTGATCGGCCCGGAAGCGTTGGCTGAATTTCTGGAATATCGCAAACCAATACCCAAAAAGGCGGTCATGATTTCCGTGGACGATGGCTATCGCTCCATGTATGAGGTGGCTTACCCGATTCTGAAAAAGTATGGCTTTACGGCCACACTGTTCATATACATCGACTACGTGGGGGTTTCCAGCCAGGCCATCACCTGGGACCAGTTACGGGAATTGAAGCGGGAGGGATTTAGCATCGGTTCCCATTCAATTGCCCACAGCGACCTCTCCAAACAGAAAAAAGACGAGGATAAAAAGGCCGACCTGGCCCGACTGAAAAGGGAGATATTCCTGTCCAAGCAGATCCTCGATGAAAAGCTCGGTCAGGATACTATCATTTTTTCCTACCCGTTTGGCAGACAGAACCAAACGGTTGCATCGTTGACACGGCAGGCCGGGTATAAAATTGCTGTTACCGTAGACCGGGGTAGCAACCCGTTTTTCGCCGACCCCTACAAAATCAAACGATACCAGATTTTAAAGCGGGGTATGGATCGTTTTGTCTCCCGCTTGAAAACCTTTAATAATTATCCGTTAAAGTGAGTATGCCATGAAACACAAACATGCATGTGTCGGCTTGGGGGTGATGTTGATTATCCTTTGGGGTTGCCAGGCATCCCAGGCTCCCCGGGAAAAAGACAAGCAGGCCAATGCATATATTCAACAAGCCCAGGCCTATGAAAGTCAGGGAAATCTGGTAGAGGCGTTGGAGCAGTATAAGCTGGCTCAGACCATTGACCCCAACGAACCGGTCATTACCGAAGGCATCAAGCGTCTCGACCAACAGCTGAATGATCTGGCCGAAACTCACTATCAGACCGGCCTCCGCTTCAGGGATAAAGGCAAATGGGATCTGGCGAAAAAAGAGTTTCTGAAAGCGCTGAGATACCGACCGGATCATGAAAAAGCCGCCGCCATGCTTCAGCAGCGCCAACCGGAGGGAGAGAGAGGGTTCATCACCCATAAAATCGCACCGGGTGAAAGCATCTCAAAGCTGGCGCTAAAATACTATGGTGACTACAAAAAATATCATCATATCGCCAATTTCAATAATATGTCCGACGTAACCCAGGTCCGGGTCGGTCAGCGGGTCATGGTGCCGGTCATCGACGGTGTAACCATCGATGACCTGAATCGGGTCAGCGCCGGTTTGCCGGCGCAACCGCCCGCAGCGAAAGCGGCATACACCGTTCATCAAATCCAGCCGGGAGAAAGCCTGGCCAAGGTTGCCCAGATTTATTACGGGGATTACCAATTGTTCCCCGTCATCGCCAAATACAACGGCATCTCTGACCCTGCCAGCATCAAGGTGGGACAGAAAGTGAAAGTGCCTCGCCTGGAAAAACCCCCTGAACCGGCTACCGCAACCCCATACCGCCCGGAAGCACCTGAAACGGGGCCCGTTGTCGAGACACCTGAAGCACCGGTTGAATCAGTTGATGCACCCCAACCCGAGGCGTCGGAGCCAGTGGATCAGGTGGCGGAATATCGCGAGACCGGCATTGCCCTGTTCAATGAAAAGAAATACGACGAGGCTATCGTTGAATTTCAAAAGGTGCTCAGCGCCGACCCGGAGGACAGCGACGCCATCGGCTATATCTCCCGGGCATACGTTGAAACGGGTAGAGCGCACCTTGCTCAAAATCGTCTCAATGCGGCCAAAACCGCAATTATCACAGCCCTTGATTACGATGACAGTTGCAGGG
>JBAVYC010001172.1:0-2700 GCA_049698595.1 Desulfobacterales bacterium
GCAGATAAACCGTGGCGTCTGATTCACTCGGTACGATCGGCAAACGTGGCATAATTACAACTCTTGGAATTTCAAAATGAAAAGACCGGAAAATTAATCCGGTCTTTTTTTGTATCTATCATGCTAACACCTCCCAATTATTCTGCATCTGTTTCATTTTGGATATCATTGGAGATGCAGTAACTATACGCGCGTTGGTCAATCACAGGATTCACCAACCAGGTTTGAGGTACTAGAGCAATATTACGTATAGGTATCAGGTCAAAAACACTTTATTTCTTTAAAATAATTACCATTTGTTATTAGTCAAACTTAATCGGCGGTAAAACCAATCCATCGCGGCATGCCGGGATTAAGAATCAACCCTGGCGTTGCAAAATCATCAGGCTGAATAATCAAAAATTCGATATACGCCGGATAATGCACTATTTGGAGGATGAAGATGCCGCTCCGTGCATGGAAGGTAAACAATGTATCGGACTTGGTATTGAGTTTGGACAATTTCTATAGATATAAACTTCGCCATGTTGCTTCTGCGACATTGGGGCTGACTTTTTTCATAACATCAATAAAGAATCTCTGTGAACCACCATTGATCGTAACCTTCGACAACATATCGGAATAAGAAAGGGGAGTAACAACTCCCCTTTTTTTGTCTGCGGTACAGACATTCATAGAGATACATATTTAAAAGCGGGATGAGGCTGTCAAAAAAATCAAGGTTGCTTTGGAAAAGTTGGACGGTCAAATTGAAAGCATGGAAAACCGTATTGGAAAAAAATGGGACCAAATGGATCAGGCGGCCAGGCGGCAGGCGAGATCAACCTTGGCGGCGCTTAGAAAACAGCGCAACGAGCTTGCAGAATGGTCTGGTGCCTGAAATACAGCTCAGTAGCAGCCTGGGAGCATGTCAAAAACGGTTTTCTGAAGAGCTACGAATCCCTGGCGAAAATTTTCGGTAAGGCTGAGGGTGAGTTCAAATCGAACGAATCGGCTGAGTAATCGAATTAATGATCACTATCATAGAAATCTATCACCACCCCTGGAACTTGCGGATGGCCTCATCCGGAACACGATGGTTTTCGACATCGGAAATGGCATTGTCCAAAATCTCCAGGGCTTCTTCAAGTTCCTTATCTCCGATGATCAGCGGCGGTGTGATTTCCAACACATTGGACTGCAGACCAACATAATAAAGCACCGCTCCGAGCTCGTAAGCCCGATAGACCACTTTAGCCGTTTGGGTTGCCGCAGGTTCACGTGATTCCCGATCCCTGACCAACTCAACACCCATGACCAGTCCCCTCCCCCGCACATCTCCCACCAGAGGATGAGTTGAGGCCAACCGCTCTAGCCCCGAGTACAATTTCCGTCCGATTCTGGCGGCACGCTCTGGCAGATTTTCATCCCGGATGGTTTTCAGCACGGCGAGGCCGGCTGCTGCGGACACCGGATTGCCGCAGGTCGTCTCCATGGCAAATGCCTGGGCGACATCCAATACCTCTGCCGGGCCGACAACGGCCGACAGGGCCAGGCCGCCGCCCAGCCCCTTACCAAAGGTAACGAAATCGGGGGACAGTTCTTCGTGCTGGAAACAGTGCAATTTGCCGCTACGTCCCAAGCCGACTTTGACTTCGTCGCACAAAATCAATGCGCCGTGGGGGTGCAGCCGATCTTGAATGGCTTTCAGAAGACCGGGCGGTGGAACAATGAGACCACCGTCTGACATAACCGGCTCCATGAAGACTGCTGCAACTTCTTCAGGCGGGCAATCCGTCTGCAGATGGTAGTCCAGAAGTTGCAGAACAGATTGGCCGCTTGGGTCGCCCATAAATGGCCGATAGGGATCCGGGTACGGCAGAAACAAGACTCCCGGCAGTTTGGACACACCGCTCTGGCAAGAATGGCCGGAAATGCTCATAGATCCCGCGGTTCCGCCGTGATAAGCGCCTACAAACGATATGATCCGGGAGCGCCCGCCGGCTGCCAGGATAGCCCTCAAGGCGGCTTCGTTGGCATCCGAACCCGAATGTCCCAACCAGACACGTCGATCTCCGGAACCCGGCGTCAATGCAAGTAGATTTTCGGCCAGTTCGACAGCCGGGCGATTGACGGCCGAGAGGATGCTGGCCCCGGCCTGCTGCCGGATGGCGGTCGTGACGGCTTCAACAATGGCGGGGTGGCCGTATCCTAAACCGGCAGCCCCCCAGGAGGCAGACAAATCCAGCAGCCGGCGTCCGTCTTCTTCGATAAGGTAGCAGCCCTCACCGGCGACAATGGAATGCGGGAAAAACCGAAGTTTCTGGATGCCGGCGATGGTCCTTGCATCTCTAAGTTGAAGATGTGTATCCATCATCATTACTCCGTAAGGGTTCACGAAGAAATCAATTCACAATTTTGAAAGTTGATTTGGATACCTAGATTGTAGTTGCCTCTTTGAATGTAAAAAATTCCAAGCACCAAACAACAAACAATATCCAGATTCCAAACTCCAATGAACCAACCGGGTTTTGACTTGGCACTATGAGCGTCTTCGGTCTGAACTCAGGCCGAATGTAACTCTTCAGTAACCGCCGAATCGATTTGAATCACTTTCTAAGCATTTAACCGTTAGCCCGACATGGTACGCCAGTCGTCTCAGCCGGCCGGCGATTCGATTTCGGCAATAAGCTGATCAGTGGTCAACTGCCGGCAATATCC
>JBAVYC010001173.1:0-3263 GCA_049698595.1 Desulfobacterales bacterium
TACGGGTTGCAGAGATCAATGCCGAAAATGTCGATCAAACAGCCCGACTTATGTCCGGTTATGATGTGGTCGCAAATGGTTTGCCCAGGACTTACTGTGAGAATGCCATCAAGGCCGCCATCATCGCAAAAGTGGATATGCTGGATCTTATCAGTCCCCACGAAGAAACCCTGGCACTGAACTCCGCGGCCGGTGCTGCCCAAATTTCTGTGGTTGGGGGTGTCGGGATTACACCCGGAATCACCAATATTCTGGCAAAGCTTGGTGCCGATCGGCTGGAAAGCGTAGAACAAATCGATATTGATTTCGCCGCATTCCGG
Organism: Desulfobacterales bacterium; assembly: GCA_049698595.1. Classification (GTDB taxonomy): domain Bacteria; phylum Desulfobacterota; class Desulfobacteria; order Desulfobacterales; family JAFDCJ01; genus JAFDCJ01. The sequence continues at coordinate 321 of JBAVYC010001173.1, forward strand.
TCGATTGCCCATTCACCGGGCCTTTTGCATGTCGTTTTGTGGGAATTTGACCCGCGGACCGAGAACCGTTTCTATTTTGATAGCGGCAAGCTGGTTGCCAGTCCCCCGTTTTCCGGTGCCCGAACTGTGGATTTCCCCGATCCCATCGGCAGGCAGACCACCTATTATGTGCCGCACGGTGAATCCCAAACGCTTTCGAAAAATATTGCCGGTGTCCAACGTGTCTATATCCGCGGCTGTTTTCCTGCGCGTGCCATGGGGCTTGTCAGAGCATTATACGACTACGGCATGTATGCTTCAGAACCCGTCCGATTTGAAGGCCGGGAGATCCAACCATTGGAATTTATCAAACACTATCTGTTGAATTCCGCTGAAGGGGATCAGACCGAAGTCTGGGGATATTCCGTTCAGGTGGAAGTGACCGGTCGCCTAAACGGCAACCGGGTCCTTTGCCGCTTTGTGACCAGTCATCCGCCGATGGCAAAGTGGGGTGGGCACCGGGCGTATTCAAAAAATGTCGGAATCCCTCTCTCTATCGGCGCGCAGATGCTGGCGCAAGGCAAAGCCCTGAAAAAGGGGGTCGATGGTATTGAAACCATGCTGCCGGCCGAAGAATTTGTCAGTGAGTTGAGAAAAAGGGATTTTGTGATTAACGAATCGATGATTTATCTATAACCAGGGTTGAGCGGTTCAGGGTTCAACGTTCCGGGTTGAAAAACTTCCAACCAGCTCCTATCAAAGGGATTCAGCCTTCATGAGTTAATGACGCCTTTTCACCCAATGGGTGAAGTCGGGTATCCAGGACCTTGATCAATATAGTATGCAGTTTCAAACAGTTGTAACCGTTGAACCCCTGGCCCAGACCTGGCATGTTAAGATGTGGAGATGGAAACCCAAATCCATAAAATGTGAAAGCAATTTCATAGACACGTCCCGTCGCACCAGGGCGGGCTGGAACCCTGAACCTGGAACCGATCAGTTTAGGTATAAGTAAGTACTGTACGAGGTCTGTATGAAGCCATTCAGCCAGTTTCCAATACCCAACCGGAAAAACATAGATTTCGTCCTGACGGATATTGACGACACCCTCACCCATAACGGTCGTCTGCCTGCCGACGCCTTTGTGGCCATGGAGTGCTTGAGAGCGGCAGCAATACGAACCCTGCCCATCACCGGCCGTCCGGCCGGATGGTGTGATCACATTGCGCGCATGTGGCCGGTGGATGGGCTAGTAGGCGAAAACGGCGCATTTTACTTCCGTTACGATGACCGGCTGAAAAAAATGCAGCGGCGCTACTTTAGATCCGAAGGCCAGCGGGAAGCAGACCGCAGAAAATTAGAGAAGATAAGACTGGAAGTCTTAGAAAAGGTTCCGGGGTGTCAGGTGGCTTCCGACCAGGCCTACCGCGAGGCTGACCTGGCAATCGATTTTTGCGAAGATGTTGCGCCGCTACCGATGAAAGATGTCGAGAAAATCGTTAGCTGTTTTGAAGGTGCCGGTGCCCAGGCAAAAATCAGCTCCATTCATGTCAATGGATGGTTCGGTGATTATGATAAACTCACCATGACGGCGATAATGTTCGAGGAAGTCTTCGGCCGGCACCTGGAAGATGTGAAAGACCGGGTGATATATATTGGCGACTCGCCCAACGATGTGCCCATGTTCTCTTATTTTCCGCATTCGGTCGGTGTGGCCAATGTTCTGCAATTTAAGGGTATGCTGGATCATTCTCCCGCCTGGGTCACGAAGAGGGAAGGGGGATATGGATTTGCCGAGATGGTGGATGTTCTGCTATCACGATAAAAAATCGAATTGACGCCTAAATGTTCCGCTTGATGGTGACGATAAAAACACCCAGTATTACCCCGACACCACCGATGAGCTGCTGGACGGTAGGTACGGTATCGAATAATATAAAGGCCCACAATACGGCAGCTACCGGACTGAGCGTCAACACAATGGCAAGGACACTAACTTGCATCTGGCGCAACACAAGATAGTATAATGCTCTGCTGATCACCACATCGATGGTTGCGGTCATAATAATCAATCCCCAAGCTGTCACTCCCGGCCAGATTAAAGCATGGCGGCCGATAGCAATAAAAAAGAGCACAATAGCTGTGGCGAGAATGCGGAAAAAGAAAAATTCCACAAAATCCATATCCTCGCCATAACGTTTGACGATGGCCGTATGCAGCGCATACATGAAGGACGAAATTAGTATCAGCAAGGAACCGAGACGGATGTAATCGCCAGGCTGAAAGGCAATTACCAAAACCCCGGTCAGGGCCAGGATTGCACCACTGCCCTGCAGTTTTGACAATTTTTCCCTCAACCAGAATATCCCCAGTCCAACACTCATCAAAATCGATGTCTTGGCCAGCAGGGAGGCTGTCCCCGGATCAATATATGCGACAGCTTCATAGTTGATGATTGTGCTGATAGCGATCAAGACGCCAATGGATAGGAAAAACCACAGATTTTTAAGCAGCATTCTGAAATGAATCCGCCGACAAAAAAAACCGTAGATACCAACCTGCAGTGAGGCAACGACCATAATGTAAAGAACCGATGCGTAAGGTGAAATATGGGGCAGCAAAAGCCTTGCAAAAACAAAATGGACACTGTCAATAATTACTAAAAACACGATCAGAACGGGCTTGCTGACCGTTGGGCGAGGTACGTTGGTCGTGATGGTATCTGTCATAGCGAGCAGTCACAAAAGCATTTCGGCTTCATTTCGAACACTTTCGGTTTCCTCGGTACCATATCCCAAATTCAGTGCCGCCGACAGACCGGCCACCTTACCTTCAATCCAGGATCGGACTAAACTTTGGCTGCCGCTGGCGCCGCCGGCAACGTACATGTCGGTGTCAACACTCATATGGGAGGAGGTCACCGGCCGGCGCGTAAATTGATGGGGCGATTCCAGAAGATATTGG
>JBAVYC010001174.1:0-1547 GCA_049698595.1 Desulfobacterales bacterium
CGATTAAAAAAACCCTGCCGCAGTCGACAGGGTTTTGAATTTCATCTAAATCGCTAAGATTTGAAAATCAACTAAACACGTCCATCAATATATAATATTTTATAATTTCAATGGTTAATGATAAAAATTATTCCTGAGCGATAATCTAAACAGCTCTTGGTGGTGTTTTTCCATCCAGGGTTTTGCGAACCATGTTGAGCATTTGATTTAGCTCAAAAGGTTTGCTGACGAATCCTTTGGTTTTTAACTCGAGTTCTTTTTGGGTAGATCCGTCTACGGAATAACCACTTGCAATAATCACCCGGGCCGATAGGTCCTCTTCAAGAATCAAGTCGAGGCAGTTTTTGCCGCCAATGCCCGGCATGATCAGATCCAGAATAACAAGCGAGATTTGCGTTCCGTGCTCCCGGTAAATTTGAACTGCAGTCTCTCCGTCCGGGGCGGTGAGCACGGAGTAGCCGAACTTGGCCAACAACCGTTCACCCAGATCACGTAAATAATCCTCATCATCAACCAGCAAGATGGTCTCATTACCGTAAGGGATCTGCTCCAACTCTGAACGTCGCTGCGGTTGGTCAAGATCCGGTTCTTCAACCACCGGGAAGTAAACTCTGAATGTTGTCCCTTTTCCAGGCTCACTGGTACAGGTGATATGTCCGCCATGATTTTTAATAATCCCATAGACCATCGCCAAACCCAACCCTGTTCCTTTACCTGTTTTTTTAGTGGTAAAAAATGGCTCAAAAACGTGTTCCAGAATTTGCTTATCCATCCCCTTGCCGTTATCGGAAATGCTCAACCTGACATATTCGCCCGGGACAGCGTCAACATGCCTTTTGCAATAGTTCTCATCCAGAATTGTGTTCCGACAGTCAATAACCAGGATACCGCCATCAGGCATGGCATCCCTTGAGTTGATGCTCAAATTCATAATCATCTGTTCAACCTGGACCGAATCGGCATTGATGATTTTGAGATCGTCTGCGAGATGGGTTTCAATGGCGATCATTTTGGGAAGGGTTCTTGCCAGCAACTGTTCCAACTGCCTGACTTCCTGATTGAGATTGAGCGGACGCAGATTACTCTCTACCTTACGACTGAAGGTAAGAAGTTGTTTGGTGAGTTCACTAGCTCTTTGAGTGGCCGTTTCGATCTGTTTTAGCAGTTTTAAATCAGGATTTCCTTTTTCTTTTTCCCAGATTAGAATCTGGGTGTAGCCCAGAATACCCTGAAGTGAGTTATTGAAATCATGTGCTATTCCGCCGGCCAATGTGCCGACGGCCTCCATTTTTTGCGCCTGGAGGAGTTGATTTTGAAGTTTTTTTCTTTCTTCTTCCGATGCTTTGCGTTCGGTGATATCCCTCGTAACTCCAATAATACCAAAGGATGATAGCCAATTGATGTACAAAGCCCTCGCGGTTGTCTCAACCCAAACAGTGGAACCGTCCTTATGATGTAACTCTAATTCTTCCCGTGCAATTTGAGATGGATCCATTTGCCTTTTTTCAAACCGTTGGCGGTTGATTTTTTTAGCGAGCTGCGCGGAC
>JBAVYC010001175.1:0-2561 GCA_049698595.1 Desulfobacterales bacterium
GAACGCCAGGCCTTTATTGATTTTCTGAAGGAGGAAAAAACCCAGGCTCGAATCGAGCATATGCTTAAGACAGGAAAACCGTTGAGAAATTAGGTGTTTAGGGGAGTTTTTCTGACATCATGGTGTAAGGAACGTTGGGTTTCAGGTGTCAGTAAAAAAAAATCAAATAACAAAGCACAAATTTATTTGTAGTTTGAGTTTTGGGATTTGGGATTTTATAGATTGGTGCTTGCATTTTGGAATTTAAATTTATGGAGGTAGTATCATGCGAGATGCTTATATTGTTACATCCATCAGGACCCCGGGTTGCCGAAGAGGCAAAGGGGCGTTTAAAGATACCCGGCCGGAAGATTTGTTGTCTTTTATCTTGTCTGCAGCGGTGGATAAAACCGACAACCTGGAAAAGAAGGATGTTGAGGACCTGATGATCGGCTGCTCCTTTCCGGAAGCCGAACAGGGGCTCAACATCGGCAGAATTGCAGCACAGATGGCCGATTTTCCGGTTGAAACCACCGGGGCCACGGTCAACCGATTTTGTTCATCCGGCCTGGAAGCCATTGCCCTGGCCTCCTTAAGGGTCATGGCGGGCTGGTCGGATGTTGTCATCGGCGGCGGTCTGGAATCCATGACCTACGTTCCCATGGGCGGCAACTTACCCAGGCCGCATCCCGAGTTTACCCGCCGGGGAGCCCAGGTTTATACTTCCATGGGCATCACGGCTGAAAATGTGGCCAACCGGTACAACGTTACCCGGGAAGCCCAGGACGAATTTGCCTATCAATCCCAGATGAAAGCCTGCGAGGCTAAAAAGCAGGGATTGTTCAAAGAACTGGTGCCCACACCGGCAACGCGCTATGTGGCCCGGGAAGACGGCACCTTTAAACGCGAAACATTCTTGCAGGATTTTGATGATGGCATCCGTGAAACCACCACCCTCGAGGGCCTGGGAAATCTGCGTCCGGTTTTTGCGGCCAACGGCAGTGTGACGGCCGGCAATTCCTCCCAAATGACGGATGGGGCCGCCGTATCCATTATTATGAGCGAAGACAGGGTGAAGGAATTTGGCCTGAAACCCATTGCCAAATTCAAATATTACACAACCATCGGCTGCCAACCGGATGAAATGGGGGTGGGGCCCCGCTATGCCATTCCCAAACTCATGAAACTAGCCGGTATGGATATCAAAGATGTCGGTCTATTTGAAATCAATGAAGCCTTTGCTTCCCAAGCGCTATATAGCATCCGGGAACTGGGCCTCGATATGGAAAAGATCAATATCCACGGCGGTGCCATTGCCCTGGGGCATCCCCTGGGCTGCACCGGCGCCAAGTTGTGCGCCACACTTTTAAACAATATGCGGCAGAGCGGTGAAAAATATGGTGTGGAGTCCATGTGCATCGGCGGCGGTATGGGGGCGGCGGCATTGTTTGAGCTTTGCAATGATTGAAGTTTGATACGATAGGGGCCACTTTCCCGGGTGGAGCCTCGGAAAAAGTGGTCTCTAAAAAAAAGCGAATATCGAATATCGAATCATGAATATCGAATGTCGAAGGAATGTATTCTATCTATTTTATAAAAAGATTGAGCGAAGCGACACCATCCTTCGAAATTCTGCGGTTCGATATTCGAAATTCTACGGTTCGTTTTTCCCCCGTTTACTGCGCCGCCTTTTCGGACCTGACTTTCAAAAACACCGTTTTGTCGTCCCAATCGGGCTCCAGAAGGCTATTTATCTCAACGGGTTCGCCATTTAATTCATTGGCCGCGCCACCGGCCTTTAATTCTGCCAGATGGTGCTTTATAAATTCCTGAAGTTTTCCCCCGTTGAACCAGATCCCCTTTTCAAGGAATGCCGGACCCAGTTCTTTTACAATCAGGTTTAATAACTTGAGGGTTATTTTTCCGGCTCTCGGAGATGAAGACAGGTTATTTTGATCATAGGAAATCTGGCTGCGCATGGAGGCATAAAAGCCCCCAGTGCGCAGAATGGCCCCCACGAGACCCGGCATGGCACCGGAAAGAGCCAGTGTGCAGCCCTCGTTGACCGTGGCTGAACTGACGTCATCGACCACCTTTGCATTCAGAAAAATAGTTTTAATTCTTTCATCCAGATAATCTTCGGGGATTCCGAATTGTTGGCAGAGCAGTTCTTTAACACTGCAGCCGGTTTGAACATTCAGGTTAAATCCATGGCCCAGCAATTGAAAAAAAATCGGCACCATTTTGTCTTTCACCACCAGCGAAAGAGTTACGCCTGGGATATCGCCAGGAATCTGTGCAGAAGATGATTGATCGTTTTTTACCATTAGTAAACCCCTATTAATTATTGTCTGATTATCTGACCTGTGCGGTTATTTAAGTCAGCACATTCATGATCTCAACCAGATACGAACTTAGCTCCGCTTCGCTCCGCAATTGGAATGATGGAACAATTGAATCATGGGTTCTGGAATATTGGAGTGGTGGATTTAGAGTATCAAAACGAATATAATTGTATTGATTTTCTCGTAATATTGGCATATTTTCTGGGGTGAAAGCAGAAAATGGATGCCTGATGGGCA
>JBAVYC010001176.1:0-1852 GCA_049698595.1 Desulfobacterales bacterium
GGGCATACCAGATGATAACACTGTATATGTGACACTATAAATCGGTTAAACTTTTTGATACTCAAACGATACATGCGAGTGGCCGGTCAAATTCTGCCAACATGATTTTATTTTGTACCGACAATCTCTACCGGCTTAACCAATCACCGAAAAGCTGCTGTCCGGGTTGATTTCCCTAAGACGCGAATAGAAACCAACATTAAACGATCTTGCGGTATATTTCATGTGAAATTGCAACGGGGACTTGTCGTGGTCATGTCCGGCTTCCACTTTATCTATCAATTCGGCCATCATGACCCCTGCAACCGGAGCATTTTTATACTGATTTCCCGAGGTGCCGATGGCCATGTAAAAACCCGGCAGATCCGATTTGTCATAGATAGGAATCCAGTCATCCGAGACATCATAAAGATCGACGACTCCCTGCATCTGATTCGGTACACGCAGACCCTCAATTCGCTGGGCTTCGCGCATGGCCTGGGCAGTCCACTGCTTGGTGAAGCTGGTATCATAATTGTCCGGATCGACGTATTCGCGCTCATCACGTTCAGGATCTCCGGAGCCCACCAGGATGTGATTGCCCGTCTCCGGTCTATGATAGCAGGCGATGTCGCCGTCGGAGATAATCACCCCTTCCTTAGGAAGCTTATAATTTGATACCGAAACAGGCATGAAGAACCGTTCGATATATGGAATGAATACAACGCATTATATAGGTTTCCTCCATCTTCAATCTGAATTGTGGATTGGGCATTGACCAATACAATATTTCAGCCTTACACAAAAATTGGGAAACATGCCTGAATCAATCCTTGGGAATAATTCTGAGAAGTTGTGTTTTTGAAAAACTAATCCACAATAACGATAGGAGAAAAATGTTAAGATTTGATGGACAAATCTAAAACGCTGGACTATTGTGGATTTCCCCTGACCAATACACATTCTGCATCAAGTGTGCATTCCGTGGCTATATCAAATCCTGACAATATTCTGATTCTATTGTATATTTCTACAGCTAACCTTAAATTTGTCCGCCCATTTTAGTAAAAACCTTGAAGATTTTTGATACTTTGCTGACCGTTAAAGTGGGATTTTAGGGAAGAAGGATTTTAATTGAACGGACTGGACCACCAGTGCTCCCTATGATAACCATGACAGCTGAAAATAATTGTCCATTTCCCGAATAGCGTTTGCAAGATTTAATTGAAATCCAGTATCTCTTCTGAACAGTCCTTGCAATGAATCAAAGCTTATCGCATATGCCAATATCTATTGTAACAGCTCTTTCAGATAGGTTTGCCGCTGGCTGGTATCTTGATTTTTGACTGCCATTGCAAGCGCTTTACGAGTCCCAACCAAAACAGCGAGTTTTCTGGCTCTTGTCAAACCCGTGTAAATAAGGTTTCGAAACAGCATTTTAAAATGCTGGGTGAGAACCGGGATAATCACCGCGCCAAACTCGCTGCCCTGTGACTTGTGGATGGTGATGGCGTATGACAGATCCAGCTCCGGAATATCGTCGCGGTTATATTCAACGATTCTATGATCCGGAAAAAACGACACCACACATGTCAGCTCTTCATTGTCGATTTCCCGAATAACCCCAATATCCCCGTTGAACACGCCAAGATCATAGTTGTTTCTACGATGAATAACCCGGTCACCGACTCTGAATATCCTTTCGCCAACCTGCAGCTGAGGTTTGCCTTTTTGCGGTGGATTGGCAGATTCCTGGATCATTTTATTCAAATTGATTGTGCCCAGACTTCCCCTGGTCATGGGCGTGATAATCTGGATTTCGATCTTGCTTCCAAAATATTTCGGTATCCATTCCAAGTAGAGTTTTTTGACA
>JBAVYC010001177.1:0-3089 GCA_049698595.1 Desulfobacterales bacterium
ACTAAAAACGCACCCTGTGAAGTTTTGTTCGGCAAAAGGCGACCCACTACCGGGTTATAGCCGGGCCACGTCATATTAACAGATAACTGATTGGATTTAATAAGATTATTTTATTCCCTAAAGTTATGGAAATTCCAAACACCGAATACCAAATCCCAAATAAATACCAATGACCGGAACTCAAATTTCTAAACATGCAATACTGCCATCATACAATAGATAAGTCGCCAGAATGTTTTGGTCATTGGACATTCGAATTTGGATATTATTTGGAATTTGGGAATTGGGATTTGGGATTTGGATTTTAAGCCTATAACGTTGGTAGTGAATTGCTTCAATCTTACCGAGTTATTATCAACCATGATGTTTTCATGGGGGTTTTAGAGTTTTAAGCGTATCTGAATTCGATCATCTATCCGTGTTGTTATGGGAAAAATATGCCGACCTATTTAAAGCGGTTTGCATTTTACTGGCTGCCGCTTATCCTTTATTGTCTGCTCATCTATATTCAGTCCGCCAATCCTTCTCCGAATCAGATCCCCTCGATACCATTTGTCGACAAGGTGCTTCATTTCGCTGCTTATGGAATCTTGGGTATCCTATTCTACAGGGCCTACCAAACCTTGAGAATCAGAGACAACTTACCAATGCTGATGCTGCTCAGTGTGGTTTCCGCATCCCTTTACGGCATCAGCGATGAGATCCACCAGTCTTTTGTGCCCTTTCGGGAGGCCGCGGTTGGGGATGTGATTGCCGATATCATCGGCGCATTCAGCGGGGTTTATCTGTATCAGTTGTTGATGGTCTCCAGGGAAAGAGAAAGCGGAGGGATTTGAAGCCGGAATGCGGAATGGGGAATGTAAGGGAAAGAGAGGGGCAGAGGGTAGATGACAGGTGACGGAAAAAAGATGTCAGAGGACGGAGGACAGATAACAGAGGCTATTGAATGGGAATCTGGAATTCGGAATGCGGAAAGAAAGGACACGGGGCATAGGGCACATGGGATAGTGTTAAAGAGCAGAAGATAGTTGCCAGCGCCGCCGCTGGCCTGAAAAGCGGCCAGTTTAATCGCAAAAGAAACTTTTCGGGCTTGGTTCCGAAATTGGCCGTTGTTGGGTTTCGCAATTCGCAATAACACCGGTAAAGTGTAGGTTGGGTTGAGTGCAACGAAACCCAACAAAGCCTGGAGCAGGCTCAACCCAACCTACAAAATGCAAAGTGGCCAAGGATAGAACCAACTCCAACTTTTGAAATGTAGTTTCACACAAGCTTTCAGCTCTTAGGTTCGTCACTTCAGATACCTAAAGCCTGATCTCGAATTCCTATTATAAGGAATGATCTACGGCCGGTAACCAGCAGCCGTGAATAATATATCCGTACATGGTGAAACCCTGTGATTGTTTTCATTATCCGCCGTTGCCTTCAAAGCAGTGTGGTGTTGCTGGTCATGTCCCTGCTGGTGTTTGTCGGGGTGTACGCCATCGGCAACCCGGTGGACATCCTGATCAGCCCGGAGGCAACCCCCCAGGAGTATGAGGATGCCGTCAAGGCCCTGGGGCTTGACAAGCCCATGTGGGAACAGTACTGGATTTTTTTAACCAATGCCCTGCACGGCAACCTGGGCAATTCCTTTGTGTTCAACGAGCCGGCCCTGAAGCTGATTTTACAGCGCCTGCCGGCCACCCTGGAGCTGGCCTGCGGGGCCCTGCTGATGGCGATATTGCTGGGCATCCCGCTGGGCATGATTGCCGGCATCAAATCCGAGAACTGGATCGGCCGCAGCATCATGAGCGGATCCATCCTGGGTTTCAGTCTGCCCACTTTCTGGGTGGGTCTGATGCTGATCATGATTTTTGCGGTTATGCTCGGCTGGCTGCCGGCCTCGGGACGCGGCCAAACCGTCGATCTTTTCGGTGTGCCGGTGAGTTTCCTCACCCCGGACGGCCTCGCCCATCTAATTCTGCCGGCCTTTAATTTGGGGCTCTTCAAGCTTTCTCTGACCATTCGGCTGACCCGCGCCGGCACCCGCGAAAACCTGCAGCTGGACTACGTGAAATTCGCCCGGGCCAAAGGGCTTGCCAACACCCGTGTGATCGGGGTACACGTCCTCAAGAATATCCTGATACCGGTGGTGACGGTGCTGGGATTGGAACTGGGCAATGTCATCGCGTTTGCGGTGGTGACCGAAACGATCTTCGCCTGGCCGGGCATGGGCAAGTTGATCATCGACTCCATCGGCCTTCTCGACCGGCCGATCATCGTGGCCTATCTGCTGATCACGGTGACGATGTTTATCGTCATTAACTTTGTGGTAGACGTGCTTTACTCGGTTCTCGATCCGCGGGTCCGCCTGGGAGATATGAAGGCATGACGACCCCTGCCAAAGATGTCGGTGTACGGTCGGAGATGGGACCCGGAGCGGCGACCGAATCCCCTTTGCACCGCTTTATCTCGAATTTTTCCGAGAGCCGGGTGGCCTTGTTGGGGCTGGCGGTGTTTGGGTGTATTGTTTTCGTGGCCGTCTTGGCCCCCTATATTTCACCCCAGGATCCTTATGACCTGGCCCAACTCGATATTATGGAAGGACGACTGGAACCGGGGGCCGCCAGCGCCGCCGGATATACCCATTGGCTGGGCACCGACGATCAGGGGCGCGATATGTTGAGCGGAATCTTTTACGGGTTGCGCACAAGCCTGGGCGTCGGCGCCATGAGCGCCCTGTTGGCACTGCTGTTCGGCGGAACCATGGGGTTGATCGCGGCCTATTTCGGCGGAAAGACGGATACCCTGATCATGCGCGTGGTTGATGTCCAGCTCAGTTTTCCCTCTATTCTCATCGCCTTGGTGCTGCTGGCCATTTTAGGGCAGGGGGTGGACAAGATCATCATCGCGCTGGTGGCGGCCCAGTGGGCCTATTATGCCCGGACCATTCGCGGCACGGCCCTGGTCGAGCGGCGCAAAGAATACATCGAGGCCGCTGTCTGTCTGGCCTTGAGCCACCGGCGCATCGTATTCCGGCAACTTCTGCCCAACTGCCTGCCGCCGCTGATCGTGGTCGGTACCGTCCAGGTGGCCCATGCCATCGCTCT
>JBAVYC010001178.1:0-3274 GCA_049698595.1 Desulfobacterales bacterium
GTAATGCGCTTCGGACTTATCATACTGCTTTTGCTTTTCATAAATGATACCCAGCAGCATATGGGGTTGGGCCTGGTTCGGATTGACCTCGAGCAGATCCTTGTACCGGGCGATGGCTTTTTCTTCCTGATGCTCCCCCAGATAAATTTCCGCCAGCACATAGTAAGGACCCAAAAAATCCGGATTCTCCTTAATGGCCGCTTGGAAGGATTCTATGGCGGCCGCCTTTAGTCCCTGGGCGAGATACACATCGCCTTTTAAACTGTAGACCACAGCGGCACGTGCCGGGGAATCGGCATAACGTTGCAGCTGCCGATCGCAGCGTTTTAACGCCGAGGAATAGTCTTTTTGGTCTGCATGGACCCGGATGACATGGGTAAACACATCGATAAGCTGAGGATTAATGGACAGCGCTTTTTCAAAGTTGACCATGGCAGCATCGTACTGACCTGCGGCCCGCTGCAACAGGCCCAGTCGATAATAACCCACAGGATTTTCCGGTGCCGATTCAATCAGCGAATTGAATATGTCTGTGGCTTGGGCCAGGTTGTTGCGGTACATGTAGGCATTGCCCAGTATCAGCCGGGCCTGGAAATTTTGCGGCCGTATTTTAAGGATCTCCAGGGTCTGGGCTTGTGCCAGTGCAAAATCGCGTTTGCGCAGATAAATCTCAGCCAGCAGAAGGCGTGCATTCACAAAAGCGGAATCGAGTTCAACGGCCCTGGCAAGCGTTGTGCCGGCAAGATTGATATCCCCCAGGCCGAAATGCGCCAAACCTTTAAAATAATACGCCCGCGCGGAGCCGGGTTCTTCCGCGATTAGCCGATCAAACAGGGACAACGCGGCCTCAAACTCACGATTTTTAACCAGCAGCTCGCCTTTGAGCATCCGAGCCGGAAAATAGTTGCTGCGCTTTTCCAGGATTTTGGCAATCTGTTTTTCGGCGTCGTCAACATCGCCCTGATTCACATAATACCCGGCCAGGGAATGCATGAGCTGGATGTTATCCGGCTCTATTTCCAGCGCCTGGAAGAAGGTTTCAAGGGTTTTTGCTTTATTCCCGGCAGCCGCGTAAAAGTTCGCCAGAATCATGCGGGATCGAATGTTGGCGGGGTCGATCTCAATGGCTTTGAGATAGGCGGTCTCCGCCGGGCCGGGTTGTGCCCGCCTGGAATAAAAATTGCCCATGACAACCTGCATCCCGGCATTTTCGGGATTATCTGCGACGATTTCCGTGATTAAGGTTTCAGCCCGATCCAGTCTTTGCCCGCGCAAATAAAAATCAAACAGCGCCAGCCGGGTTTTCAGGGATGCAGGATCGATATCAACCGCCTTTTGTAAGGTGGTTTCAGCCTCTTCGAGTTTTCCCCGCGCCGCAAGCACCCGGGACAGGCCGATATAGGCCGGGATTTGACTGCTGTCGATCTTCAGTACTTTGCTAAAGATGGATTCCGCTTCTAAAAGGTTGTTTTCCAGGCTGTAAAGCCCGCCGCGCAACAGGAGGGCATCAATATTGTCGGGCTCGCGGTTCAAGACCAGCGCCACTTTTTTTCCGGCATCTTCATGTTTTTTGGCAAGCATCAGAAAGGTGGCCAGTTTCAGCTGGGCTTCGATATTAGCGGGTTCCAGTTCGGCAACAATGGAATAGGCCCTGTAAGCCTTCTGAGCATCACCGAGTTTGAGATTGGTTTCTGCCAGCTTTTGATACGCATTCACATATTTGGCGTCGATCTGAACGGCGTTTTTAAACTCCAGCCTGGCGCTCTTGTACTCGCCCTTTTCAAAATACGCCAAACCCTTCTCAAAATGAGAAGCCTTTTTCTCCTCGTCGGAAGAGCATCCCGACACAAGCACGGATATGATCAAAAAAACAGTGAAAATGACTTTCAAACGCGACATTGGGTCTCCTCTTTGGTGGATGTTGGAAAAAGTGTCAAAGTTTTTGAAATTGTAACATACCTAGCACATTTATTCAATTTTACGATGACCTAGCCGCGCCGCGCCAGTCTGCCCATAAGCACAGAGTTGCTTTGTAAACCCCTTAGTTGCATAAACAACATGCCAAAAATTAGATAATGGTCCGCAATTATTGCCAATATCATAGCAAAATGACAAATTCATGGATACCTCCATTGGTGAATTCGAAGGATGGGGTCGATTTCGGATATCGTTGATTGGTTAAGTGGTTGTAAACATGGATATATATATTAAAGGCAGGGGGGCAGGTCGAACATCGAATAATGATGTCGCTAGGCTTCGCAAATGAATTTCATTCAAAAAAATAATACTATGAAATTTTTTACCTAAATTTATGAATAAAATGTAACAATTTTCCGAAGCAATCATCCGCCGGGAATCCCAACGAAAAGTGATGAATCTAACAGACTGAAAAAACGAATAAAAAGTCAAGGGATTCAGATCCATCCTACAACTCAATTTGGCATGTTATTTGCTGTACCCCACATTAGTTCTAGCCTGAGGGGATAAATCTAGTTCTACCAAAATTGAGCGGCCTTTTACATCTGTGCTGAACGGATCTCGTGCACGATCGCAAAAAATTGCATAAGCATGTGTAAGCCGTGCTATTCAGTCAGCAATTGTCAGAAATAAATAATGGAAAAAAAGGAGCGGAACAATTGAAAAAAATTTTTGCCTTTCTATCATTTGCAATTGTAGGCTTTATCCTTATGATAAATATTGACTCGGCAGGGGTTGATATTTTTTCTGAGGTCACCGTAGCCATCTTTGAACCATTTACATTGCTCTTGTTCGGATCCGTCTTGATCGGCCTGGCCAATGTCGGAAGGAAAAAAGCTATCAAAAAAGAGAAAGGTATTGAGCACCTTGACATGCCGGGTAGCGCTGATAGCTTAGAGGAAAACGACAGATTGGAAGGCTGGTTTGCCGGCAAGCAGGTAACTGAGACACTCGGAGACAAATGATTCCCTAATGCTGCTTGTCTTTGGGCTCACATTAGCTGTGGGGCAGGCGGATTGGACGGATTTGCACAGATAATGTCTTTCCCTTGGCCGAAGGCGATATACCAAATATTTTTAATCCGTGTTTATCTGTACTACTAATGTGTAAATTCTTTAGATTTTATTAAGCAAATTAAGCTGCAAGGGCTGAAATCCTAATAATTCAATTAGGTTGTAATGAAATGTCAGCATGGGCAAAAAAGCTCATGCTCGCCCACAAAAATTTGGTTGCGGCTCTGCCGCGCTGAGGCTTCTTTGGTAAAATAACGTGCCGTGATGAGCTGCAGGCCATTAAG
>JBAVYC010001179.1:0-5801 GCA_049698595.1 Desulfobacterales bacterium
ATGCAATTCGGCGCTACGGCTCCGGTAACCTTGGCTGGAGCTATTGCCCAGGGTACGGCCGAAGCCTTGATGTGCCTGGTCCTGGCACAAATGCGTAAACCCGGGTGCCCCTGCAGTCTGGGCTGCAATTTATCTGTTTTTGATATGACCGCCGGCCTCCTGTCGATCGCCGCCCCGGAGATGAGCCTCGCCCTTGCAGCCCAGGCCGAGGTAGCACAATCCTTCGGACTGCCCTCCTGGGGGCTGGCCGGATCGACCGACGCCAAGGTGCTGGATGCCCAGGCCGGGTCGGAATCCGCTTTTTCAATCCTGGCCCAGGGTTTGAGCGGACTCAACCTGATCCATGATGTCGGGTATATGGATAACGGTATGGTCTGTTCCACCGCCCAATTAATTCTGGGCAACGAAAACATCGGCATGGCAAAGCGCTTTATCAGAGGAATCGAGGTCAACCACGAAACCCTGGCCCGCGAGCTGATCGAAAATGTCGGCCCCGGCGGCCATTATCTTGATCAAAATCATACCTACGATCATTTCAAAAGTGAGCTCTGGATGCCGAGTTTGATGACAAGATCCGCCAGTGAGGATTGGAAAAGCCAGGGCGCCAAAGATTTGGCCACCCGCATTCAGGAACAACTCGAAGATATCGTCAAAAACCATGCAGTGCCTTCGCTGCCGGGCAATACCTTAACCGCGTTAAAGACGATTCGGCAAAAGGGTGAAAAGGCGCTGGCGAAAGGCTGATAAGGATGAATGAAGAGTGACGAATTATTGAATGGATTCGATTTTTAATTACTTTTTTGGACAGGATTTACAGGATTAATTGGATTTTTTTCGCCTGCGGCGAGATAGCCGTCGCCCTTTGGCCGAAGGCCCTTCTATCTATATAATCCTGTAGATCCTGTCTGATACTCTTTTATTTATAGAATCCATTCCTCAAGTTTTTCGTTATTGTATTTATGAATCTATGTACTAAGGCACTAAGCCTCAGCGATAATATTGTATTTCCTACGGATGGCCCGGGCCACTTCAGCGGGGATATAGGATTTTTCTTCTTGCGCTAAAATTTTTTTGGCAATCTCCCGGGCCCGTGTGGCTGCATCACGTGAGCCATCCTGCTCCCAATCATCCCGAATCTTTCGGTCCGCAACGCCGTTGCCGGCAAAATATTCTGTGCGCATGTGGGCAAAGGTGTGATCCGAGGCAATGAAGTTGCCACCCGGGCCCACCTCATCGATTACTTCCAGGGCCAGATGTTCGGGATCCACTTCAATGCCTTTAAGAACTTTGCAGCACATTCCAATGATCTCATCATCGATGACATATTGCTCATAGGCCACGGTCAGCATGGACTCCAGCATGCCGGCCGCATGGTGGACATAGTTGGAGCCGCCCATGGCTGCCAGCAGCACAGTTAAGGCTTTTTCCCAGCCGGCCTGCACATCCGGGATTTTCGAATCGGCCAGTCCGGCAGAATTGTAATTGGGTACTTTGATGTGGTGTGCCAGCTGGTGCACAGCGGCATTCATCATGCCACATTCGACGGCACCACCCAGATACCCGAAGCTGTTAAGATTTGCCATGCCGGGGATTCCGCCGTATAAGATCGGTGCGCCGGGGTTGGTTAACTGGCAAATTGTAATTCCGGCGAGTTGTTCGGCATGGAGCTGAGCCAGAGTTCCGGCCATGGTCAGCGGGGAGGTCGAGCCTGCCATGGGGGCACTGGAAAGTGCCACCGGAATTCGATTCCTGACCGCTTCCTGCATGATCAATGTCGATTGGGTACAAAGCTTCAAAGGGCTGATGGCAAATGATGTGATAATAGAAATAAAAGGCTTAGCCTCTAATTTTGCCCTATCACCGGCAACCATCTCAGCGATGTTCAAGGCTTTGTGAAATCCTGCGACATCATTTACCCCGGCCATGACATGCTTGCCCGTTGCTTTTAAACAGGTGTAAAAAACATTGGCATCATATTCAGCTTCAGGGATATCGATCGGTATGCAGGGTCGCAGAAAGAAATGGATGTTATCCAGCGCATCCACCAATCTTGCGAGTTGATACAAATCATTGCGTGTGGTGGATCGTGCCCGGCCGGTTTCAATATCGAGTATTTTAATGGCCGCCCCGCCGGTTCCGAGGTAAACACGGTGTTGGGTAAGATCCAGGTCATTTTTCCCATCTCGGCTGAAAAGAATTACCCGCTCGGGGGCCCTGGCGGCCTGGGCCACAACCAGGTCTTCGGAAAAAAAAACTCTGGCGCGCGCTCTGTCCACCTTGGCGCCCTGAGCTTCAAGCATATCAATGGTATCTTCCAGGCCGGACTCATAGGAGATGCCGGTTTTCTCCAAAATAGCCAGCGCCGCCTGGTGAATGGTTTCGACGTCTGCAGATGACAGCGGCTGATACAAACCGCCTGTAAGTCCTTTCAACTCCATGATTGACTCCTTATTCGGGTCATTCGACCGTTTTATTGACACACCCCGCGTGATTCATATACAACACATGGGATTTTGTAAGGCAATAGATAAATTTAAGGTCTTGTATTCCATTGTTGAAAAATGGCGTTTACGCCTTATAATATAAAGCGATTGCATGAAAATTGGAGAATCAGGTTACTGGTTACTTGAAAAAGTCGTAGGTTGGGTTAAGCCGGTGGTCTGCAAGCGATTTTGTTGGGTTCGCTATTTATGATACTATTTTAGACTGTTGCGGACCATTAAGATCGGCGAACCCAACAAAAATTGTGCCGGTATCCCGCTTAACCCAACCTACTATATGCGCAAGGGCCGTGGCACGGATAACCCGCTTAGAAAATATGCGAACCGAGCAAAATCATGTTGCTGGGCTTACACACATATAGTTTTTCCATGGATATGGGCGGCATGGGCATCGGTATTCGCTATTGTCGCGATGTTCTGGGAATAAAAAAAGAAGATCAGAAAGAGCAATCCCGAGAAACATTGACTTTAATGGGTTTTTGAACAATAATTTGCCATGATTCAAAAAATTGTAAAAAAGTGTGATGTGGACGATTTCTCCTCGATTAGAGATGATTTGGACTATTGGTTAAGTAGACCGCCTGAGGAACGCGTTGCGACCGTAGACTACCTACGAAGGCAATACCATGGAAATACAGCAAGACTTCAAAGATCTGCTCGAGTTATTCAACGCCCACAGGGTTGAGCATACCCCAACGTTGCAAAAGTCGGAGGGCTTCAGAGTCAAGGCGTCTGAGGGTGAAGTCGTAGTTCTTTACTTCAAACCCTCAACAACGCAGAATCTGAAGTCCTCCGGCTTTCCCGAAGGGGAAACAACATGGCAAAATCGACCCCCATCCTTCCAATGAACTATAAGGGAAATAATCATGACCTATGAAAATCTTTTGGTAGATATTGGCACAGACTTTGTCGCAGAAATAACACTGAATCGCCCCGAACAACTCAACACCTTCAATACTCCCCTGGCGGGAGAACTCGTGCAGGCGTTCAAAGAATTAGACACGCAGACAACCGTACGAGTCATCATCCTCAAAGGGGCGGGCAAAGCGTTTTGCGCCGGCATCGACGTTAACGAACTTGCCGGCAAAACTGCCATGGAGTACAAGGCCTGGGTCGAACACATGGAGAAACCGCTGGTTACCATCAGCCGCATGAGCAAGCCTGTGATTGCTCAGGTCCATGGCGTGGCCGCAGCAAACGGTGCCGGTCTGGTGGCAGCCGCCGATCTGGCGATTGCAGCCGAAAATGCACGTTTTGGTTTGACGGCCATCAACGTCGGGCTCAACTGTATCGGTCCGGTGGTTCCGGTTAGCCGTTCGGTCGGCAGAAAGCGCGCCCTTGAATTGCTGCTCTACGGTGATTTGATAAAAGCACCGGAGGCCCTGAATATGGGACTCTTGAACCGGGTGGTACCAAAAGATGATCTGGCGGAGGAGACCCGCAAGTGGGCGGCGATTTTGGCTCGCAAGAGCCCCATCGCCGTACAAATCAGTAAAAAAGCATTTTATGCGGCCGCTGATCTGGATTACTACAAAGCATTCGAATACATGAATGAGGCCTTTGCACGACTTTGCAGCACGGAAGACGCCAAGGAGGGCGTCGCCGCCTTCTTCGAAAAGCGCAACCCGGAATGGAAGCTGAAATAAGTTCCGTGCAAGATTAGCATTTATTTAGGCCGCGACTCACCGTCGGGCGTTATGAGCGCTTCAAAATTTTATGGTTTACCAAAAACCTTCTTTAAGAGATCCGTGACACGCGCAGCGGGATCTGCACGAATCTTTTTCTCTTCTTCTGCCAACATTTGGAAAAGACCGTTTAAGGCGCCATCGGTGACATATTTGTCCAGGTCGAAGCTGAAACTGTCTGCAAAGGGAATTTTTTCCACTTTAGCATTTAAATCCTGGTAGGTTCGTGTTACGCCGACTTCTCCCATGGATTCTTTGACAATCGGTTCGAAAACCGCCTGAAGCCGTGGGTAGGTCTTATCCTTAAAATAAAGCGTGGCCTCATCATCGCGTCCGTTTAAAATCTTTTTGGCATCATCGATTTTCATTTTTTTGATTGCATCCCAGAAAATCGACTTCGCTTCCGGTGCTGCGCGTTCGGCGGCATTATTCATGCTCAATTCAAAAGCATCGACCTTTGATCCCAATCCCGCACCGCGCAACAATTTTTCGGCCTTTTGAACCGATGCCGGCAGGGGAATTTTTATTGCCGGATTCTTGTAGTAACCACCCTGTTGCGATACCAGATCCACCGCTTTGGCGGTACCGATTTCGAGGGCCTGTTTGAGCCCCGCAACGATTTCGGATTCTGAAATTGAATCGGATGTTTCGAACATTTTTTGCGCGCTTTTAAGGAAATCCTGAAATCCTGCCCCAACAAAGGAGGCCGAAATTAGATAAATGGATAGGGCACTGAATAAAACGATAAGAATTCGATTTTTCATATTTACCCCCTGGGTGAAAGTATTATTGAAAATCGGTTAGAAAAAAAGTCGTTGCGTCGATTAACCAAGTTATGAATCGGATGATCTGTTTTTAAGCGTAATTGATATAATTACTTATGCGGGCTATCCGTATTGCTGCCCTTGCGCATATAGTAGGTTGGGTTAAGCGGGATACCGGCACATTTTTTGTTGGGTTCGCCTATCTTAATGGTCCGCAACAGTCTGAAACAGCATCAAGATTAGCGAACCCAACAAGATCGGCTGCAGACCATCGGCTTAACCCAACCTACGATTTATCGTTTAGGGCTACAAAGTGGATACACCTTTTATTTAACTTTTGGCAACAACAAATGGATTAACCTGGCGCTAGTGCCAATGGCCACGGCGTCAAATAATGCGCGACGCGCCATCCGGCGCCGGATGATAGAATGGAAAGAAGGTGGCCTTCAGCCGGCCTCCGGCGTGTTGCCCTTGACACTCTAATTCGATGGATTAGGTTTTTCAACTATTTTTGTAAAAGTTTAGCCCCGAAGACATAAAAAAAGAATATGAAGTTTAAGCTTTTGTCAAAATGAGAGGAAACCGTTGCTGAAAGAAATTGCAGATGAGGCATTAACTGGACTTAAGGCATCAGGACAAGTAGGAAGGTGCCTTCATTAAGTGGGGAGTAGACTGCACCGGTTGTTATTTCATCGACCAGGCGCATCAATGATTGCATCCTATCGCAATGCCGAATTTGCCCCAAGGCTAAATATGGGTAAAAGCCGAGCACGGTTCAATGATAGGCTCTAAAATGTAGGTACAACATTTTTTTATAATAGATTTTGGCGCTTATCCGGAAAGTCCAAGTT
>JBAVYC010001180.1:0-2364 GCA_049698595.1 Desulfobacterales bacterium
GTATAATCTTGGGGACGTTCTTTGGTTTATTGGTATCTGTATTGTTTTTGTAATACGTTCGTGCAGAGCGTGCACAGCGTTTTAGTTGGAGAAGAGGGTCCAATGATCCGATGGGCTAAGGATACAAGTGCTTGTTTTCTATGGCTATAGTACATAAATAGTCCGGGCGCTGTCATCCGGGCAATTCCGTCCCCTGATTCATGATTTTTAGATATCCGGCATAGCTAAAAACCCGGTTGCGCTTGCGAGCGGTCAGTTCCCTTACAATTCCCAACCGCTCCAGATGACCCAGGCATTTGTTGACCGTGGCCGGCGTGATACCTGTTTTTTCCACCAACCATCCAGAGGCCGTGATCGGACGACCCATCAAAGCCCGGTGCACCCGCAATGCTGACGCCGCCGCCCGGCCAAGGCCACTGATTCTGTCTCGGTCTTCATTGGCAAGATCAACAAGTTGCCTGGCCGTGTCCACCGCCTGAGTGGCAGTAACTCTGACCGCCTCGACGAAGAAATCGAGCCAGGCTTCCCAGTTTCCGCTTAAACGAATTTCATTGAGCAGCTCGTAATAATATTGTCGGTGAGTTTTGAAATAGAGGCTTAGGTAGAGCATCGGCTCTCGAAGCATTTTTTGTTCGCACAATAGCAGCGTGATCAACAGGCGGCCCAAGCGGCCGTTGCCATCTAAAAACGGATGGATGGTTTCAAACTGCACATGGGCCAGTGCGGCCTTGAGCAACGCAGGGGTGGGTTCCGGCTGGTCATGTAAAAACAACTCCAGCTTGCCCATGCAATCCAGCACCTGTTCGGCCGGCGGAGGAACAAAGGCCGCATTGCCGGGCCGGGTGCCGCCGATCCAATTCTGGGCTCTGCGAAATTCACCGGGTGTCTGGTTGGAACCCCGCCCCTTCGAAAGCAACACCCCATGCATTTCTTTAATCAGACGCAGGGACAAGGGAAACCCTTCGGATAGCCGCTTCAGTCCATAGTCCAGGGCAGCAACATAATTGCTGACTTCGCGAACATCGTCCAGCGGCACACCGGGCTCCATATCCAGTTCAAACAGCAGGAGGTCGGAAAGTGATGACTGCGTCCCCTCGATCATGGAGGAGAGTACCGCCTCCTTGCGCACATACATATAGAGGAACAAAGAAATGTCCGGGAGGAAGGTCGAGATGCTATCCAACCTCCCGAGAGCGAGTAGCGCCTGGTCGAACTTGCTGCGCAAATCCGGCGTCCAGTCAATGGACGGGTTCGGGGGCAATGGTGCCGGGACAAAGGCCCGGGCTTTCTCGCCTACCGTTGATATTATAACGTATTGTCCCTGGAGCTCTCGTTTCATCGTTTGACCGTATCCTAAAATAAGAATCCTTGTTATTTTAACTTGCTACTGTATCCTAAAATAACGAAGAATGATACGAGAGTCAAGCGATTTGGCTAAAATTGAATATGGCAATGTCATTTTTAAAAATTACGCAAAGAATCTATTCAAAATCCAATATGCAGCGTACCCGACGCCCCCGACAATCGCCAGCATAATTCAAGGCCTGCACAATTGGGTTTCTTTAAATTTCCAGATAAAAATGCCAGCCGCGGCGAGACCGAATATGGCGCTGATAATTTTTAGAAACATCATAAAAATCCTTTATTCAAAAATCCAGCCGTTCTTTCAATTCTTTTCCGATTTTAAAAAGTGGCAATTTTTTTGAAGCCACGGTAACACTTTCCCCGGTTTTCGGATTCCTTCCCGGATAGGATTTATACTCTTTAACAAAAAAAGAGCATAATCCCCGGATTTCAACCCGATCACCCTCAGCAAGCACCGTTGAGATTTGATCAGAAAATATATCAACAATAGCTGTGGCTTCTTTTTTGGTGATCTGACATTCATTCTTCAGGGTGTCGATAAGTTCCAGTTTGTTCATGCTGCATCCAATACTTTAAAAGTATCTCTGCGTTCTACAGCCAGTTCGCCTCGATTTTTTTGACCATATCTGCGATCAATCCCGTTTCTGCGTTCTGGACCGATTCTTTGCTCAGGGTTAAGAGCTATCATAGTAAGCTTCCGTCTGTCTCTTCCTGATCTCGCTCCGCCGTTATCATTTGTTTCTAAGCCATCCTTTTGAATATCCATGCGTGGTAGTATCCCTTCTATTTGCGCAAATAAAGAAAATCTCGTATGAAACTACAGAGGAATGGATTCGATTTTATTTTTTTATACAGGATTTACAGGATTGACGGGATTTTTTTCGCCTCCGGCGAGGGGCCCTTTCGGCCGAAGGCCGTTCTATCCTGATGATCCTGTTGATCCTGTCCAATTTTCTTTTAAAGATGAGAATCCATTCCTATTTTTGTTGTATTTTGATC
>JBAVYC010001181.1:0-3765 GCA_049698595.1 Desulfobacterales bacterium
TTAAGCTTATCACGGTATTGGTTGTTATTGCGTTTTTGACCACGGTGGGGTTAGCCATGGCCGGAACATTGGACGATGTCAAGGCCAAAGGTGTTATTTCAGTCGGTGTCAATGAGGGCTTGGCCGGTTTTTCGAAACCGGATGAAAAAGGCGAATGGCGCGGACTCGATGTCGATACGGCCCGGGCGATTTCCGTGGCGGTTTTTGGTGCCAATGATAAACTAAAATTTGTTCCCTTAACTGCCAAGACGCGCTTTACCGCCTTGCAGTCTGGTGAAATCGATGTATTGACGCGGAACTGTACCCAGACATTGGGTCGCGAAACCGCCCTGGGGTTGGCTTTTGCCCATGTGAACTATTATGACGGCCAGGGCTTTTTGGTGCCCAAGAAACTGGGTCTGAAAGTGCCAAGGAACTCGACGGCGCCACGGTGTGCGTGTTGCCGGGAACCACCACCGAGCTCAACGTGGCGGATTATTTCAGGGCCAACGGCATGCAGATGAAACCGGTGGTCATTGAGAGCACACCGGAACTGGCCCAAGCCTTTTTTGCCGGGCGCTGCGACGTTCTGACCTCGGATGCATCCCAGCTGGCATCAACCCGGTCTGTGGCTCCCAAACCGGATGATTACGCTATTTTGCCGGAAATAATTTCCAAGGAGCCCCTGGCTCCGGCGGTACGTCACGGTGACGATCAGTGGTATGACATCGTTAACTTTTCGGTTCTGGCGATGATTGCCGCCGAAGAACTTGGCATCACTTCCAAAAACGTCGATGAAATGCTGAACAGCAAGGACCCCAAGATCCAGAGATTTCTGGGGGTCAATCCCGGCAATGGCAAAGCACTGGGGCTGGATGAAAAGTGGGCCTATAATATCGTCAAACAGGTCGGCAATTACGGCGAAGTCTTTGAACGAAATGTCGGTGTCCAAACACCCCTAAAACTCGAACGTGGCTTGAATGCCCAGTGGACGAACGGTGGTCTGATGTATGCCCCTCCGTTTAAGTAAGTTTTGACTATAAAAAGGTGCCACTAAGGGTGGCGCCTTTTTATATAAAAAAATATTTTAACGCCGATGATGAAAAACGCAGACGCCTCGCACATTACGCCTTCGGGTAATGTCTCATTCTGGTACGACCCGCGCAAGCGATCCATTTTTTATCAACTGGGTGTTCTGGCAATGGTCGGACTGCTGGGGTATTATCTCGTTTCAAATACCCTTGCCAACCTTGAACGGCAAGCGATTGCCACCGGGTTCGGGTTTCTTGAGAAAGAAGCCTCCTTTGAAATCGGTGAATCCGTTATTCCCTATTCGGCTGCGGACAATTATACGCGGGCGCTGCTGGTTGGCGTTTTAAATACACTGCTGGTTTCCTTTATCGGTATTGTCCTAACCATTATCCTGGGCACCATTATCGGTGTATTGCGTTTATCAACCAATTGGCTCGTATCCAGACTGGCGGCCATCTATATTGAGGTCTTCCAGGACATACCGGTCCTGCTGCAGCTTTTTTTTTGGTACGCATTGTTTTATGAAGTGCTCCCATCCCCCAGGCAGGCATTGAGCCCGTTTAGCGGTGTTTTTATGAGTAATCGCGGGTTAGTCTTTGCCGTTCCGGAGCATGCGCCGGCCCATATGTACATGGCCGTCGCCTTCCTTACGGGTTGTTTGGTCGTGTATTTTCTGCGCCGTTGGGCGCGCAAGCGACAGGCAAAAACAGGCGAGCCTTTTCCCGTCTTCAGCGTATCTATCGGTCTCCTCATCGTCCTGCCGCTGCTGGCCTGGCTGGCCGGGGGGGCCCCAACCGCTATGAGTATTCCCCAACTCAAAGGTTTCAATTTTCAAGGCGGGCTGAATATCAGTCCCGAGTTCAGTGCTCTTTTACTGGGTTTGGTGCTATACACAGCTGCCTTTGTGGCGGAAGTTGTCCGCGCCGGCATTCAGTCCGTTAGTAAAGGACAAAGAGAAGCCGCCATGTCTATCGGGCTTAAACCCGGCCAGGTTCTTAATCTGGTCATATTGCCGCAAGCCTTGAGAGTGATCATACCGCCCCTGACAAGCCAAATGCTGAACTTAACCAAAAACAGCTCGCTGGCCGTAGCCATCGGTTACCCCGACTTTGTATCGGTTGCCGGTACTGCCATCAATCAAACCGGTCAGGCCATCGAAGGTGTTGTTATGATCATGATTGTCTATCTGTGCTTGAGTCTCTCGACCTCGGCTTTTATGAACTGGTACAACAAAAAAGTGGCGCTGGTGGAAAGATAAGGCACGAGTTGCGGATTGCGCATTGCAGGTTGCGCGTTGCGGCCTTGTGGCAAAGCGTAGAAGGGAAAAAACGAGGTGTTGCTTGGGTTTCGGGAGGGTACCTTCGGTACAAACTGATAATTATAGCGGGAAGAGCTGATTAAGTTTATTGGGTTTATTGAGTTGATTGAGTTATAAAATCAGACTTAACCTTTATTTCCCAGTCGACCTGTCAAAAATCAACTCAATCAACCATCTAAACGAACAAAACGATCCTAACGAACTAAACGAGCATATGGAAGCAGCAGTTCAAAATGATCCGGTCGAAGATATCAAACCACCGGTAACTCAAGTGGGAGTTCTGGGCTGGGTCAGAACCAACTTATTTAAGGGTTGGCTGAACTCTATTTTGACCCTGATAACGGTTTATTTTTTGTGGATAACTGTTCCATCGCTGATTCGCTGGGCATTTGTTGACAGCCTCTGGCTCTCAAACGGGGCGGAATGCCAGCAAATCGATGGTGCCTGCTGGTCTATCATACCCGCCAATATAAGATTTATCACTTTTGGGTTTTTCCCCTATGAACAGCAATGGCGCCCGTTCGTGGCGATGGTTCTATTGGTGGCGTTGCTGTTTTACAGTCGCAACCGAAATCATTGGAAAAAGCATTTGATTTATGCCTGGATTTTGGGCCTTTTTCTGATGGGCTTGTTGATGAAGGGCGGATTTTTCGGGTTGGCCCCCGTGGAAAGTAGCCAGTGGGGCGGGCTTCCACTGACGCTTTTGCTGTCTGTTTTCGGCTTAACCGCTGCTTATCCTTTAGGGGTTATATTGGCTCTTGGGCGCCGATCCAAAATGCCGGCGGTAAAGACACTGTGCGTCATATATATTGAGCTCATCCGTGGCGTGCCCCTTATCAGTCTACTGTTCATGTCTTCGGTGGTCTTTCCCTTATTTTTACCCGAGGGAGTTAACGTCAACGCTCTGATAAGAGCCCAGGTTGCCATCATTCTGTTTACGGCAGCCTATATCGCCGAGGTGGTTCGCGGCGGATTGCAGGCCATCCCCCGCGGGCAGTATGAGGCGGCCGAATCTTTGGGGCTAAACTATTATTTGACCATGCGATTGATCGTATTGCCCCAGGCGCTTAAAATTGTCATACCGCCATCGGTCAGCATTCTGATATCGGCGTTTAAAGATACATCCCTGGTTGTCATCATCGCGCTTTTCGATTTTCTAAAAACGACCAAAACGGTCTTGAATGACCCTCAATGGATGGGATTTTCAGCGGAAGCCTATATTTTTGCGGCCCTGATATATTTCCTGTGCTGCTTTTTTATGTCAAATTACAGCCGGCGTTTGGAACGCGAGCTGGAAAGAGGCCTTTAAACTTGAAACGAGAGAATCTTCATGGTCACACACGCATCCGAAAATAAGAAAAGTACTTTGGCAGGCGATGCCATCATCGAAATTGTCGAAATGCATAAGTGGTACGACGATTTTCATGTGCTGAAAG
>JBAVYC010001182.1:0-14126 GCA_049698595.1 Desulfobacterales bacterium
CCATCCGGATCACCCACTCGTCCGGTTTGACCCAGGCAGAAATAGATCGGTTGATCCAGGATGCTGAACTTCATGCCGGCGAAGACAAGGCCAAAAAAGCACTGATCGATGCCCGCAATGCGGCCGATTCCCTGATTTATGCCACCGAAAAATCCATGGCCGAACTCGGTGATAAGCTGCCCGCAGGCACCCGCAGTGAGGTACAAGGCGTTATCGGTGATCTCAAGCGCGCCATGGAAAGTGATAATGCATCAGAAATCAAGCAGTTAACGGAAACCTTAACCCATGCCTCCCATCGGCTGGCGGAATCCGTGTACCAGCAGCCGGGCGCAGGGGCTGGACCGCAAGCGGGAGCTACCCCCGGCAGTGGCAATGGATCATCCCCATCCGGTAATGATGATGAGGTGGTTGACGCGGAGTATGAAGAGGTGCGTTAAACAGAAAGTTTTATAATCAAAAGGCGGCGGGTTCGACTCCCGCCGCCTCCACTCATCTCCCGCTTAAAAATAGGAGGTATCCTGTTTTATGGATGCTTAATCTTGCGGTAATAGGAATCTGAAAGGTATATTGCTGCCAGGGGATTGTGGCCCGTGACGCGATCCTTTACCGCCAGAACGGTGGTCGGAGCCTCTGCATGCTTAAAAAACAGGGAGTCATGCCCGACACACAATCCCAGCAAAATGTTAAACTCGGTTTTTGACTGGTTCAGCAGCTTGGCCTGGAAAATTGGATTGCACATGGCCTCGTCCGTGCCCTTGTGTATCTTGTCGTCGTCGGTGATTCCGATCATTTCTTTGGAGGTTCGGCCTGCCTTACAGAGCACGGAAACCACTTCAAAACCGCGATCCTTGAGAATCTGCTCTACAATTCCAGCCTCTTTGGCCAGGCCGATGCAAAAGGCCAAACCCAGCCGCTGAAAGCTCATTTTTTCGGCAAACTCACATATCTCGACGATGCGGGTCTTGGTAGGCTGCATGACGTACGGTTTCTGGTCCCGGTTGGCATAACAGTCGGCCTCCTGGATAGAGGCCCTGCGGGCAAATTCATACGTACCGGGCGACTCGTATTCCTTGTTTGCTTCGATTAGAATTGCTTTCTGAGTTAGGGTTGGACAGTTTTTTGAGGCCTTGCCCTCCCGGGTCATGCAGATCCTTTCCTGGGTCTCAAGCCCGCATTCGGCACAGTTACTGTAGGATTTTCCTTTTGATTCAGGCACGGCGGCAACTCCTTTTCTGGCAATATATATCAGATTAAAATCCAAACTCGGGATTGAAATTAGGCGATTATTGGAATTTGTGCAAGAAATTTGTTGCGCCATAAACTAGTTCGGCAGCTTAGTTTTGAATTTGTCTATGGAAATACATCATTCCCTCTGATGCTGACCCTTTTCCGTGCTTTCATTCATACATGGTCTGTGGTATGAAAAATATTGGTATTGTCAACGTGTCCCTTTTGCGTCTCTTTATTGCCGGCGGGCCTATCGATGAAACGAAGAGATCTTTTTAAATTAGGAATATTCGGCGCCCTGGCGGCAACGACAGGCACGGGCTTTCTTAAAATCTATAAGCACCACACCGGAGTCAAAGAAATTCTCGAGTTTCCGGCCCCGATTCTTCGCAAAATATCTAGTCCCGTGGATGCGATTGGTGACAGAATCATATCTTTGAGCCAACAGATGATAGCCACTTTGCGGTATTATGCACTGATCGGCTTTTTTTCCAGAGCCTTTCTGAGCAGAGGGCTGGCGGCTCCCCAGGTGGGGGTCTCGAAGCGGCTGATCGCCTGCGGTATGCCTGGGGAGATCAAAGTGCTCCTCAATCCTGAAATCGTTGAAAAACGCGGAACCTATTCCGGCTACGAAAGCTGCCTCTCTCTGCCGGACACTGAACGAAAAATAATCAACCGACCCGATTTTATCAAAGTGAAATATAAAGGTCTTGACAATAAGGTAAATGAATTGGCGGCAACGAATGAATATGCGGCGTTGCTGGCACACGAAATCGATCACTTGAACGGTATCCTGTTTAGCGACTATGAACATGCCGGCCTCGACACCTGAGGAACTAAGGGCCTGCATCGCAGCCGATGCTCAAACAAGCCCATCGACATATTTGGCGGACGACTCTTTTGCCGCCTGGTGCTATGACCATCTATCATTAGGCGCCGCACGTTCCGCCTTTGAGCGGGATGCCGACCCGGGTGAATGCGAACAATGGGGACTTACATCATTGGAGTGGAAGGCCCAGGTGGAAATGGCCCTAATAGCGCTAACGGCGGCTGCAAGGATGGATGATTAGGTAGGAGCCATGTCACGAAAGATTCTGGTTGTCGAAGATAACAAAGACCTTGCCCGGCTGCTGGATCTGCACCTGCGCGATCTTACCTATGACGTCGACCTGGCGTTCGATGGGGATGCGGGCTGGACTCAAATTAAATCGCAGTCCTATGACCTGATTGTTCTTGACCTCATGCTGCCCGGCATCGACGGGTTGGAGATTTGCCGCCGACTACGTTCGCAACCGGCTTACACGCCCATTCTGATGCTGACCTCCAAATCGACGGAACTGGATCGCGTGCTGGGACTTGAGCTCGGAGCGGACGATTATGTCACCAAGCCCTTTAGCATCAGGGAGTTGATGGCCAGGGTCAAGGCCATTTTTCGCCGCATCGATGAGCTGCAATCAGATCGCCGGCCGGACAATCAGTCGCTCATCCGGGCCGCAGATCTGGTCATCGACCCCCAAAGACGCGCGGTGAGTCTGGGTGACCGGAGTATCGATCTGACCGCCAAAGAATTCGATTTGCTGCTGTATTTTGCGCGACACGCCGGGAGGGTTTTTACGCGTTCGCAGTTGCTGGATGAGGTGTGGGGATACGGGCATGACGGTTACGAACACACGGTTAATTCCCACATCAATCGTCTGCGGGCCAAGATCGAAGCAAACCCCGCCCAGCCGGGCTATATTCTGACCGTCTGGGGCGTCGGGTATAAATTTGCAGAATTCGACAAATGAGGGACAATTCAAGGATGTTTAGATCCTTATATTCGAAATTAGCGGCCGTCTTGACCGGTCTCTTCTGCCTGGTAGGGCTGGCCATTATCGTGGTGACGATGTTCTCCGCCGACATGTACCAGCAGGAGGTCAATCAGCGGCTGAACAGCAAACTGGCTGATCACATTGTCGCTGAAAAGCTTCTGATGCAAGGAAACCGCGTCAACCAGGAAGCCCTCGAGGACATCTTCCATATGCTCATGGTGATAAACCCGAGTATCGAAATCTACCTTTTAGACACCGCGGGAACCATTCTGGCGTTTTCAGCCGCTCCCGATAGAGTCAAACGCAAACGCGTAGACCTTGGGCCTGTCAGAAATTTGCTGGCAGGCCATGCAACCCTTCCCGTTTCCGGTGATGATCCCCGGAGCCTGGGCGGGAAAAAGGTCTTTACGGCTGCCCGCATTCCCGAGCAAGGGGAACTGCAAGGCTATCTTTATGTGATTCTGGGCGGAGAGACGTATGACAGCGTGGTCCAAAAATTAAAGGCGAGCTATATATTACAGTTAAGTACCTGGATGATTTTTGCCAGCTTGTTGTTTGCCCTGGTTGCCGGATTGGTATTATTTGCTTCATTGACGGGCCGGCTCAAACGGCTGGCCAACGCCATGGATGCATTTAGAAGCGGAGCCAGGCTGGCGCAGATCAAATTTTTGCCGCAGGTAAGCAGCCATAGAGCAGATGAAATCGACCGTTTGGGGTCGACCTTTACGCAGATGTCAGCACGCATCGAAGAACAAATGGCGCAATTGCAAAAGGCCGATGCCACGCGCCGCGAGCTGATCGCCAATGTTTCCCATGACCTGCGCACGCCCCTGGCCACATTGCAGGGCTATATCGAAACATTGCTCCTGAAAGAGGACAGCTTGAGACCGGAAGAGCGGCGAAGCTACCTGCAAACAGCGATCAAGCATTGTGAACGGCTCAGCAAACTGGTGAGTGAACTTTTAGAATTGGCCAAACTTGATTCCGCCGATATGCGGGTGGAACGCGAGCCTTTCAACCTGTGTGAACTAGCCTATGATGTGGTTCAAAAATTTCAATTAAAGGCAGCTGAAAAACAAATCGCACTTTCAACCAAGATCGAAGAAGACCCTCCTTTTGTGAATGCCGACATCGGTCTGATAGAGCGAGTGCTGGAAAACCTGATTGAGAATGCCCTTCAAAATACTCCCCGGGGCGGTGCCATCAGTCTGGTGCTCACACTGCAAAATGAAGATGTTATGATTCAGGTCAACGACACCGGCTGCGGCATTCCGCCTGAAGAACTGGCGCACATTTTCGACCGGTTTTATCAACTGGATAAGAGTCGCAAGGGCGGGCAGGATCACTCCGGGCTGGGGCTGGCGATTACCAAAAAAATCCTAAAATTGCACGACCGGTCCATAAATGTCGCCAGCGCTCTGGGGTCCGGCACGACTTTCAGTTTTCAGCTGCCCGTCCAATCTTCTGCCTGAATATTACCCATGGTTGCAACGCAAGGGTATTTTAACCGATCCCGAATCGTATCGGCAGTGATGCCGGCCGCGACATACCCGGCAGCGGTCGTTGCTGCAATGCTGGCAGGAAAAACAGTCTTTACACGGCTTTTTTTTGGTGCGCCTGCCGGATTCTTGCGGAACAAATACTTTGCCCTTTAATCCGGGTACCGTCACAAAGGTCATCCTCACCCTCCATCGCCGTGGGATTAGGCCCGTCGCCGGCATTTTTTACTTTCATGATGCTCTAATCCACTCAACAATCTCCAAGAGAGAACGGAAATTCATTTTTAAGCGCACGTGATTTCATCGTTTATTATCCTGGACAAACAGGTGTCTGAAATAAGCACTGATTGAACCAACACAAGTGCTATTGATACCACATAGTGATAGATACAGATACTTACCTTTATTTAATCGGACAGATTCTGTCAAGGGCAATTATTAAGGTCTCTCTGCCGGCGGCGAAAAAGTAATAACCTGATGCCAATTAAATTGGCTGCGAATTTGTTTGCTGCAAAATTGAACTATTATATAATTTCTCGAGCATATCGCCGATCACGATACACTCTAATCCAAAGGGAAGATAGCCCCCATAACCTAAGAGCGGCATTTTAAAAATTAGAAATCGATGAACCAGAGGCACACTGTACTCCCATTTTGCCAGGCTGAAATAGTTCCACATTTCCCAGAACAAGCCGCAAACCAGCGCGGCCAATGCCGCAGCAACCGCACTGCGCCAGTCACCGGCCGCCATCTCTGAGAAAATATGACGTTCTTTCATGAATGCCTGCAGGCAGACAAGGATCAGAAGGGGAGATACCCACAGGAGCGGGAATAAATGGTTGGGCCAGATACCGATTCCGGCCAGTCCGGCGGCGGCCAGCAATAGAGCGCATATTGCTGCCTTCCTGGGATTGGACAATCTAATGGGACGGATGTCGCCGTATCCCAGCTTTATCCAGTTGGCGGATTGCAGCCATTGTTTGGTGCTCAACACTGCCGGCAGCACGGTGGCAAAAGGCAAGGACGCATACCAGAAATAGGGCCATGGATCGAACGCAACTCCTGTATAATACCAGTTTTGAACAAATCGGTTTAGGTACTCAAAAAACCACCAGAAAGCGGCGCTGGCCGGGAAAAGTAGCAGGAAAAATCCCGGCCGGTCCGTCATGAGACTGTGTCCGGTTCGGCGGAAACATAATGCATTGACCACAACGATATATGAAAACCAAAGTGGGCTGAAGGTATGCGGCTGATACGGGATAAACCAGGGAAAACGGGTCCACGCCAGGATCCAGGCAACAATGCCGGTGGCTAAACCAATCCATCCCCACTGGGGAAACGGTTTCGGTGTAGATTTGACGGTCTTATGGGGTCTCTTTTTATGCCCCTGGATTCCTCGAATGGCCGTTGAAAGAACAACTGCCAGAATAATCATGGTTAAAATGGTGAAAGCCAGCCATGAAAACGGCGCATGGTCTATATACCGCGTTTGTGGAGGAAATTCCAAATAGCGATCCAGCGGATAGCCGGCCAGATATACCCCCGTTAAGGGTAAACCCAGCAACATGCCCCCAAGGATGACAAATTTTAGCAAAAAATGAATAACACCCTTAATTTTTGGCAAATTCGGCATTTTAGCGATTGAATGCATCGACAAAATTTAGCCGATGGCGCCCGCGCCCTGTTTGGCCATATCGGATTTGTTGTTTCTGCCTTGTCCGATTCCCTCAAGTATCCGCTAGGATGCCACGTCCTGCAGCTCCGTGGGTAATTCGCAGGTCTCGGAAGCCTTGCGGGTTTCGACATAATGGGCCGCCGCCAGTGCAGCCGTGCAGCCGTCGGCTGCAGATAAAACAATTTGCCTAGCATATTTTTCCCGCAGATCACCAATGACGTAAACTCCGGGGAAATTGGTTTCGCACTTGTTGTCCGTGACCACATACCCGTTGGCATTCATGTTTGTGCCGGCCGGAACGAGTTGGTTGTTGGGATCAAATCCGATGAAAATAAAAACGCCATCGGTGGCAAGCTCGCGTTGTTCACCAGTCTGGGTGTCCTTAAGGTCCACTGCCCGGACACCACTGTCATCGGCTTTGATGGCGGTCGGTACCGAATTCCAGAGTATCTCAATATTGCACTCAGCCATGACCCGCTGCTGCAACAGCGCACCCGCCCTCAGGGCATCCCGTCTGTGGACGATATAAACCTGTTTTGCCAGTTTGGCCAGGTAGAGGGACTCTTCGGCCGCGGTGTCGCCGCCGCCGATTACCACGACGGTTTTATCGCGAAAGAAAAATCCATCACATACCGCACAGTAAGAAACCCCCTTGCCATAAAGGTCATCTTCACCGGGGATACCAAGTTTGCGTGGATTTCCGCCAGTTGCCAGAATGATCGCGTGGGACTGCAGCACGCTGCCGTCGGAGAATCGAACCGTGTGAAAATCCAGACCCGGCTCTAATCCCAACACTTCGTCCGATCGAATTTCTAGACCGTAGGACTGGGCGTGCAGTGAAAATTTCATGGCCAGTTCAGCACCGCCAATATGCTCATCCCCGGGCCAGTTTTCCACAGAATCGGAGTTGTTGACCTGACCGCCAGGGGCGCCCATTTCAACCAGTATCGTTTTTAAAGCCGCGCGCATTGCGTAAATGCCGGCGGACAGACCTCCGGGACCGCCCCCGACAATAATTAAATCATAGACTTCAGATTCCGACATTCTTTGCCTCCTTTCATCAGTAAATGCAAACGAGATGCTTTAATATAATGACCGAAATTGCGCTAAACAAGTTTACAGACAAAAATAAGTTCAAACTTTTTCGATCCGTGCAGCTTAGACGGATTGCCCTTTCGTTGGTTTATTAGATTGGTCATTGAAATAAAAATGTCTTTGTAGTACCCAGAATAGAAGCTGAGTCGAGATGGTTTTGAATATCAAGTGCCGGTTAATGAATCTCTATGTTTTCGTTGGAATCATTTCAGAAAGAGTACGAGACCGAAACCACCGAGGTGGTGGTAAAGGATCGGAAATTCCAAATTCTGCTGCCCAGATTTCTTGCCAGATTTATCAACACCCATGATGTTTTCCATGAATTTCCCTTGTGGGCCAAAATCTGGCAAGCTTCATGGGTGCTGGCAGACTATATTGCCGGGATGCCGATAGAGGCGAAAAAGCAGTTTCTGGAGCTCGGTGCCGGGGCTGGATTGGTGAGCATCGTTGCCGCGTCATTTGGTCATCAGATTACGATGTCCGAACATGACTATGATGCCCTCCAGTTTGCCCGTGCCAATGCTCTGATGAATGAGTGCCTGTGGCTGCCTATTATCGATTTGGATTGGAATCAACCACCGTCGCCAGGTCGATTTGACTATATCGTCGCATCCGAGGTGACCTATAATAAAGAAGATTGTCAGCCCCTGTTGAAACTTTTAAAGGCCTGTCTAAAACCCGATGGTGAAGTGATTCTGGCCGGTCAAATGAGAAAAACCAGTATGGATTTCTATAAGGAATTGGAAACCGGATTCAACATTAGCGTCCAAAAGAAAATTTTGCGATCCGAAAACGAAGACGTCAATATTTATCTTTTCCGAATGACCCTCAAAGGGTAAGCAAATCAGACGGATTTATAGGTCACTGGCTAGAGAGAACTGAAAACAAATCCGCAAATTACTTTGGGCCAGAAGTGGGTGGATTTTTGAGGCAAGGTGCAACCGCTGCCGCATACGGTTTTCACATCTTCAATTGAAACATCATTGGTAATCAGCGCCAATTGCGCTTCTCCTTTGACAACTTTGGTCAGGCAGGCGCCAAAACTTCTTTCATATTCGATACAGTCCGAAGTGTTTTGATCTGCGCCTTTTATCCCCAGGATTTCCTGAACAATAAAAAAATGCAACACCGTCAGATCCAGGCATTTGATTTCGGGCGGGAAATTCCATTTGAGGTGGCGATGGATATCGGGTTTCAACTGCACATGAAAGGCGCTTTCCTGAAAGATGAGTCCGAAGGTCCATTTTTTTCCGGCAATGATTTCAGTCATGTGGTCCGGATTCGTTACCGGTTTGACAATGAAATATTTGTCAAGCTTATTTAAAATGGTGTTTTCATCAAAACCGGCAAGGTCTTTGATAAGCCGATGGGTTGGCAAAATCTTAAGGTCCCGGGACTCGGTGTTGGTCAACCACATTAAATGATAGTTATACCGTTCTTTTCCGGTGTGTGCCGCGTTGGCGGCCTTTTGTTGCTGCATGTAACCCAGCGATCCGGCATAGCGGTGATGACCGTCAGCCAGAATCACCTGTTTTTCATCCATCAGATCCACAAAGCGATCGATGACCCGTTGGTCACGAATGACACTCAGCACATCGCGTAAGCCCTGGTAGTCTTCCGCTTCGCAGACGGGGTGACGCATGCTTTGATCCATGTGTTTTTCGAGTTCAAAGTTTTCATCGGTATAAAGTCCGTGGGTAGGGCTCACATTCAAGCGGGTTGCCGCCAGCAATTCTATCTGCTCATTGACCGATTTGGGCATGGTGTTTTCATGCCTTAAAATGACCTTATCTTGCCAGTCATAAATTCTTATTTTACAGATGAATCCCTTGCGGCAATATTGTCTGGGATCGCCGGCTATCCTGAAATACTGGTAATAGACGTAAATGCCGGGGTCCGTATCGCGTTGGATAAATCCATATTTTTTCCATTTTTTCAGTAGGTTGCCGGCATTTTCGGCGGGCCGATCCCCGGAGGGAATCGAAAGGTGGATACTGTTGTAAGGATTCTCGTAAAGGACCGACTTTTGCCTTTCTGTGGCGACATCGAAAAGCGGTGAGGTCAATTCGCTGATGTGTTTGGTCAGTTCCCTATTATATTTCCAAGCCCTGAATGGGCTGATCTCCGCCATTTTTAATTTTCTTATTCTGAGGGATTTGGTGCAAACTTTTATACTCCAAAACGAATACCGATCAGATGTTTTCGTAGCATACCTCTTACCTTATTTTCAATTTAAATTTGCCGGTTGTAATTTTTATTGGATATTTGCTGCTTCTTTTTCAAGAATGTAGTAAACTTACCGATATAGGGTGTAATGACCCAAGTCTGGGTATTCAAATATAGGTTGAGCGGTTCAGAGTCCAACTTTGAACCCTGAACCCGGGACCGATCAGTTAAGATAAAATTGCAAACTGTTAAAAAGGATATTCGGCGTTGTCAATTAATAATAGCGATTTGTCACATAATAACAATAATATATGGATTATCTCCGAAGGAAGGTATACGGATGTCAGCCTCGAAGGCGTGAATGACGGTAAGGTTGCGGGGCCTTACAAGGAATATAAGATTTCTGATATCGGCCGCTATCTGCTGAACCCGAATTCAATCGAGGTTAAGAAAAAACTGATCGGAGGTGAAATCCATTACAAGCAGGGTGCGTTAAAAAAGATCGGGAGGTTTTTCCGCAAAATTCTGCCGAATACCTCAAGACGCCAGAGCAAGGGGCGGTCCATATCGCCGGATTTGATCGTTTCGCGCTATAAACTGCGAATACCGCCCATGAAAGATCCCGACCTTGAGGCCCATTTAAATCAATTCTTTGGTCTGCTTAGATCCTATGATTCCGTCCCAAAGAAGCTGGCTCTCCTGGATCCACATAAAATATTTGAAATTATTGGAATCTGTGAAGATATCGGCGGGAATTATTCCTATTTGAAATTGAAAGGCAGCATTGAGGAAAAAATCAAATACCTGGAAAACTCTTTTTCCAAAGACGTCGGTGTCGTTCTGAACAGAGCATATATAGCCGATGGTTTGTTTGAACTGAGAGGGTATGATTTTGAGTCCTATAAACCCGAAAGGTCATACCGGCTTATCTCTTTCACCAACGATGGCGGGCCAGCAGCATGTGTTCTGACGGGTCATAGTAAAGTCGATTTTTATTTAAGCGATTATACTCTTATCAAACACATGCACTTGTTAGAACAATCGCTGAGGACAAATCCCAGTATCAGCGAAGCATTTATCCGTTGTGTCAAAGGACAGGCAACGCCGATCAAATTGTTTTTTAATAAAAAATTGGAGATCGACTATGCCAAAACGGCGCTTCCCGCCATATATCAGGACGTATTCAAAACACTCGATGTGGAACTCAATCAAAGGAACCTGGTTAAGCCGATTTTGAACTACCTGCAGATCGGCGTATCACTGAACTATATCCTGCCGGAAGAGGGCCAGGAAGATCGGATGTATACACACATATCTGTTTTACATGATTTTAGAGCGCTGGAGCCGTTGCGCAAAAATCTGCCACAGGTGTATTCCGCTCTTCTGCAGCAAGCGTTTAGCACGGAAGCGGGCAGGTATTATCTGCTGGATTCCATCAATGGGTATAGCAATGAATAGCGATTACAACGAAAATGATTACGTGTGGATCAAGGAACTGCTCGAGTATCCTATGACTTTGGAAAAACGTCTCGGCGGGTTTTCTGATACATCGCAAATCCAGCTTCCCGAGGACCCCATCGACAGTGTCATTTTCCAAGATCGAGCCAAAAGGGCCATTCGAAAAATTGCTCAGAACAAAGGCCACATTCTCATGGTGGGGCGGCCGGGCACCGGGAAATCCATGCTGGCAAAAATGTTTCAAGAGGTTATGTCCAAATCGATTGGTGATTATCTCAGACCGCAGGAGATCATCGTGGCTTATCCGGGCAAAGACCGTAACCATATCCGGGTTGCCTATGAAAATCCCGCTAAAATGGACAAGATTCTTTCCGATTGCCATTCAGCCATTGAAATCGCCCGGAGCAGCATGGACGAATTCAGTCTTTACGATCAGATCCAATCGGTCAGAAAAGTCAAAATCGGTCTGATCCTGGCCACGGGTTTGGGTGCCGTAAGCGGCTTTTTTTTTCCGCCGGCATTTATTGCCGCCGGACTGACCGGCATGGGCTCGATTTTTATGTACATGCAGGAAAACAACCATCGGGCCCAGGAAAAAATTCAACGTGAGACCAATACCGGCGCCAAAAACGACGTCAAATACCTGCAGGATATGGTTCCCGAAGTTTTATACGATCCGCGCAAAGATAAAGACCTCATGGCCCGAATCTCCGAACCGAGTGCCAGGAACATGAAAGGCGGATTCCGGCATGATCCCTATCAGTCGGGAAATCTCCTGACACCCTCCCACAAGCGGGCCTATCTGGGCGCCCATGCGAAATCTCCGATCATTTATATCGATGAGTTAAAGACCCTGGTCAAAGTCGGTTACATGGCGGATCTGCTGGAGATTATGCAAAACAAGGAGTATGTTCTCGAAGGCGGCCGTAGTACCGGCAGTGGTGCAGCGGATCGATCCGAGAATCATCTAAAGGCCGACAACATCATCGTGGCATGCTGTAACCATGACACCCTGGCTTATTTGCAGGAAGAAGGGGATGGCGCTTTTTTAAGTAGAATCGAAGATAAAGGCGAAATCATCCAGATGGACGGCGCAGTGCCTGAAACCGATGAAAACGTCAAACAGGTCGCCCAGTATGTCAAACAGGAGATACAAAATCTGGCCGGAGAATTCAAAGAGGCCTGGGGGGAAATAATCGAAAAGGAAGGTTACGAAAGTGTCCGGAAAAGAAGCGAACACGTATACGGCCGGTCGCTTCCGGCGGATTTTAAGCTGACCGTGCGCCAGTTTTCAAAAGCCGCGGTGTTGGAAATTGCCAAGGAACTACGCTGTCGTGCCTCGGACGGGAAATTCAGCAGCATATTGCGGCCAATCAACGGAATTATTAAATCGGCCGAGTTTGAAGCCGTTATGGAAAACGCGCCAATAGTTGAACCGCAGCATGTGCGCCAGGCGCTGGAGGAGCATTTGAGCCTGGAAGGCGGGCTTTCCAAAGAAATCGGTGAACACAAAAAATATCTAAAGAAATATATTAGCTCTATGACCAATTCCATCGGTTACGTGGTTGGCCTTGCCGTCATTCAAGCTAAATCAAGCGGGCAGATGTACGGCCAACCGCTGCCGATTCACGGTCAAATCAATGTGGGCAATGCCGATAATGTGGTGGCGCCCGGCAAGATCGGCGATATTGCCAAGGCGGCCGCACAAAACGTCAGGGCCTCCATAAAAAAAGTGCTGGAAAATATCGGAGCACCTTATGTGGGGCATGAAATGTATGTGGAATACATTCAGGCTCACGGCGGTGTGGAAGGAGACAGTGCTTCGGTGGCCATGGACATCGCGCTGGTATCGGATTACATCAAACAACCGGTGAATCAGCGGTACGGTGTGACCGGATCACTGACCGGAGATATTATCCTGGCCGTCGGCGGAGTGACCGAAAAAATTCGATCGATTATGGATCCGGACCTGGGCATGGAGGGAGCCTGCATACCCTGGCTGAACAAATACGACGTCGAACCGCTGCTGATCAACACGGAAAATGAATATATTCAAAAAGATGAAATCCCGGGGATCCGAATTTTTCGTATGAGCGACAAAACGGATCCATTCGATATTTATTTTTGCAAAACCAAATTCAATGCCTACAAGATTTTGATGGGATTGGGAAAAGAAGAGATTCAGACCAAAATGGTCGAAAGAAGCAAAGAGAACCTGGCGTTTATGCAGAATTTAAAAAGAAATTAACGCCGCCCGGACGGCCTCGGAAATTAATTGTCTTTTATTTAAGTCATCGCGCAGGCCCCGGGTGATTTCCAATTGCACCCCTTTCTTATTTGCACCACGATTGCAAATATTTTCAGGGTTTAATCCGCTAAATTTTTCGTGCCCCTTTGGAACGATTATTCCCCGGGATTCCAACTCCTTCGTAATGACCGCTTGCAGCACTTTATCCAGCCCCCCTAAATAAACAAATCTTTCGTTGCCGGTGCACGCATGAATTGCAACCACTGTTTGGGATCCCGATATTATTTTAACAGCCGTCGGTTCATCAAAATTGTGGCTGGTTATGTGCAGGCACCCATTGTTTTCCTTTTTAATACCTTCAAAACAGTAGTAATTAAATCTTTCGGTGGCGATCTTTTTGGCAATATCGGATGTTCCCGGTTCAATTTTCCCACCGTGCGGCGCTATAATCGTGATTGCGGACCCGACATCGCTAATGGATATTTTATAATCTTTATTTTGCGCTTCATGATTTTTTAATTCAGCAAAACAGCTGTACGTATCGTGCGCCATGACATCCTTTGCGGTAAGCCTCAAGAGGCTATTTGCGTTTTTTAGGTCCTCATCGGGTTTTATCTGACAACATGTTGTCAGATAATGAAGGTTTCAGTGTTCAGGTTTCAGCCCAGCCGCTGGCCTGAAAAGCGGCCAGTTTAATCGGAAAAGAAACTTTTGGGGCTCGGTTCCGAAATCGGCCGTTGTTGGGTTTCGCAATTCGCAATAACAGCGGCAAAATGTAGGTTAGGTTGAGTGCAACGAAACCCAACAAAGCCTGGAGTAGGCTCAACCCAACCTACAAAAATGCAAAGTGGCCCAGGATAGAACCAACGCCAACTTTTGAAATGTAGTTTCATATAAGGTTGCGGGCGTCAGGAGGACTAGTCGCTAAATCCTGAAACCTGTCGAAG
>JBAVYC010001183.1:0-3355 GCA_049698595.1 Desulfobacterales bacterium
CGTCACCCGGGATGCGCTTGCAGTTTCCTGTTTTTTTTCGATTTGATTTTCGCTGTTTTTGGTGGAAGCTTTTAATTCAGCGGATTGAACAGAATTATCCTCGGGCACCACCCCGGTTTCAGCCGGCTTTATTTTTGATACGGCAGGCGGCTGCATTTTTAAATTCCGGGTGTCTTGTAGTTGCGCAACAATATGAGTTTTATTTTGAAAAAAGAAATGATTAATTCCGAAAGCCAGGAGAATCAGGACAGCCATGCTCAGGATGAGCAGATTTTTTTTGCTGAAAGAAGAGCCCGGTGACTTTTGTCTTTTTTTATCTTCCGAATGGTTGTCCTGGACTTCATTTTCATCATCGCTGTTGATTTGCAATGAGTCATACTGTTTGAGGATCTCATCTTCTTCTATTCCTATGTATGAGGCATAAGAAGCGATGTATCCTTTAATGTAAGGACCGCCAGGGATTTTATCAAATTCATCTTTTTCGAGACAATCAAGGTACCATTTGGATATTTTCGTAGATTGCGCAACTTCACTTAATCTGATGTTTCTGGCTTCCCTACCGCTCTTAAGACAACTACCTATGGTTTGCATTGTTCAAGCTCCAGAGAATTGTTCCTTTACAAGCCAGGCTTGAGAATTCTTTATTTTACGACGTATCTTTCTTATCCAGAATTCGCACACCCACCAAATAGTGCCCTTTGTAACGGCCTT
Organism: Desulfobacterales bacterium; assembly: GCA_049698595.1. Classification (GTDB taxonomy): domain Bacteria; phylum Desulfobacterota; class Desulfobacteria; order Desulfobacterales; family JAFDCJ01; genus JAFDCJ01. Next base: position 712 of record JBAVYC010001183.1, read on the forward strand.
TATCCACTTTGGTAATATGCACAATTTCGGTTTCGAAGTCACCGTTGTGATCGGATTCACGCTCAGAAGAAAAGTTAATTTTTAAAGTTTGTCCAACTTCCAGGTAATTGAGCATGAAGGAATCTTCTTTTACCAGGATGCTGGCACCATTTTCTGAGGAATCTTTCAATTTAAATTGATATAGCGGTACGCCAACCAATTTTATGGATGCACCATGAAATCCCTTAGGAGCACCTCTGGATTCTGATCTTTTCTCCTTAGAACTATCCTTTGTGACAGCCCGGGCCATAATTTTCCTTTCCATTCAGGTTATAAAATTAAGAAATGAACAAATTCATGCTAAAAAGTCAAGAATTTTAAATCAAATTATCGAGTTCGGTTATTATAATCCATTTTTTAACATTGATGTCAATTTTCTAACAGGGGAAATAAATTAAACTTACCATATCACATTTTTAAGATTTAAGAGTGATTTAATAATGACTCACCCCAAGAATCCTGAGTTACAAAGCGCAATGGCAATTTCCGGCATCAGCCCGTGATCAGAAAATTGCCGGTGATACCGCCCTGTTTTAATATGCATATGCAAAAATTAAGCCAATCCCTTTGACCATCGTATCGGACATTACGGTTTTGTTTGCAATCGGATTAACCGCGTTTGTCACGTTTATACATTTCATTATACGCCGTCCATTTGCGGCGAGGAACTCCATTAAAACACGAGCAACGCGATTGTTACGGAAATAGCGGTCGGAATGAGAGCGTTGAACAGGGAAGGCTGCCTGATGCCCAGAGCGTGAAAATCAGACAAAAAATCATTTAGAATAACGAAAGGTTGACTGTATCCTTAGTGTGCTTTAAATTGACTCTGAACCAAAAAAAAGGAGAACATGTATGAAAAGTCCCGCCGGAGTAAGCAACCTGAACAATTGCACCCGGGCTGCGGCGATCCTTTTGATCGTTTGGATGTTTGCCGCCTGTGACCAGCGAAATGAGTATGCCGAGCCGCCGCCGCCCAAGGTGACCGTGGCAAAGCCCCTGCAGCAGGAGATCATTGATTATCTTGAATTTACCGGCACCACTCATGCGTTTGAAGAAGTTGAAATGCGCGCCCGGGTTGCCGGCTTTTTGCAAAGCATGGAGTTCACTCCCGGAACCCAGGTTGAAAAAGGTGACCTGTTGTTTGTTATTGATCCCAGTGAATATCAGGCCGAGCTGGATGCCGCCGAGGCCGAGCTGGGAAGCGCCGAGGCCACGCTGAAGCGAGCGCAGACCGAATTTGCCCGTGCGCAAAAACTGTTCAAGCAAAAGGCGGGTGCCCAGACAGACGTGGTCAAGTGGCGCGGGGAGCGCGACGTTGCCAAGGCGGCCGTCGCCCGGGCCAAGGCCAAAGTCGAGAAGGCCGGCCTGGATCTGAGCTACACCAAAGTCACCGCTCCGATTACCGGCCGTGTCAGCCGCAATCTCGTGGACCTGGGTAACCTGGTCGGTGAAGGCGAGCCTACCCTGCTGACAAAGGTTACCCGCATCGATCCGATGTATGCATACTTCAACCTCAACGAACGGGACCTGCTCAAGGTGATGGCCATGTATCGCCAGGAAACCAAAGAGAAAGGTCTGGATCCCGCTAAAGATTCCGCGGCCAGGGCTGACCTGACGGTTTCCCTGGAGCTGGCCAACGAGGAAGGCTATCCCCATCAGGGGATCGTGGATTTTGCCGAATCCGGCGTGGACCCTGCCACCGGCACCTTGCAACTGCGCGGCGTTTTTCCCAACCCGGGTCCTGCGCCGGTACTCCTCCCGGGCCTGTTCACCCGCCTGCGCATGCCTATCGACAAGCGCGAAAACGCCCTGCTGGTGACTGAACGCGCCATCGGCGCCGATCAGGGCGGGCGTTATCTGCTGACGGTCAACAGCGAAAACGTGGTGGAGAAAAAAACGATTCGGATGGGCCGGCTGGTGGACGGCCTGCGCGTGATCGAAGAAGGACTGCAGCCCGATAACCGGGTGGTGGTCAACGGTATTCAGCGCGCCCGGCCGGGGGCAAAGGTTGATCCGGAGCAAACCGACATGAATACACTCACGGCTTCAGCCCTCAAAATTGCTGCCGAAGCCGGGCAGGACAAAGCAAAGCCTGCGGCAGCGTCGTCTGAAGGTGATGACTCTCAACCCGACAAGGAAGTGGAGAAAAAGGAATGACGAATGATAAATGGTCCGTCTGGGCCGAACGAATGGTGGATGTCGCTCTCCGAGGCATAGGCGCTACAACCCCTACGAGCCGGAGGCTTCGCTCCTTCATTCATAATAAGGATAAATCTATAATAGAGAGAATACCTTAAAATTGACATTCAACATTCCATAAAAGGGCCCTAAAATGATTTCTAAATTTTTTATCGAGCATCCCATCTTTGCCAGTGTGATTTCCATTGTGATCGTGATTGCCGGCGCAGTTTCGGTGGGGGTGCTGCCCATCGCCCAGTACCCGGAGATTACGCCACCCACGGTAGAGGTATCCACCACCTATCCCGGCGCCAACGCCCGGGTGGTTTCCGAGACGGTCGCGGCCCCCATCGAACAGGAGGTCAATGGTGTTGAAAACATGATTTACATGTCTTCCACCAGTGCCAGCGACGGCTCTTACAAA
>JBAVYC010001184.1:0-2300 GCA_049698595.1 Desulfobacterales bacterium
GCTTTAAGATAGTCCGAGGCCATGATGAAAACGCCTTTTTCGTTGACCAACTGCTGCTGGAGATACGACAATTTCGGTTCCAGGTCCGGATGCAGGAAATTCCAGCGTTCGGTGTCGGTGACGTCCCAGTAGAGGTTCTTGTAGCTGGTGACACTCCAGACATCCGCGGCCACACCATAATCGTTTTCCAAAAGCACCTGGGCCTTGAGAGCTTCGTTTAAAATGGTCCCGCTGCCGAACAAATGGGCTTTGATTTTGGCTCTTTTATGGTCGGAGGCCCGAAACTTGTACATCCCTTTGAGGATACCCTCCTCGACGTTTTGCGGCATGGCGGGCATTTTGTAGGTTTCGTTCATGATGGTCAGGTAGTAGACGATGTTGTCGCCGTCTTCCAGCATGCGGCGTAGCCCCTCGCGTACGATGACCGCCACTTCGTAGGCATAAGCGGGGTCGTAGGCCCGTACCGAAGGATTGCCGTAGGTCAGGATGTGCGAATGGCCGTCCTGATGCTGCAGACCTTCGCCGGCTAACGTCGTGCGCCCGGCGGTGGCACCCAGCAAGAAACCGCGCGTCTGGGCGTCGCCGGAAGCCCAGATCAGATCGCCGATTCGCTGGAAGCCGAACATCGAGTAGAAAAAGAAAAATGGAACCATATTGGTGCCGAAGGTCGAATAGGCCGTGCCGGCTGCGATGAAGGACGACATCGCTCCGGCCTCGGTGATGCCTTCTTCGAGAATTTGCCCGTCCTTGGCCTCTTTGTAGTACAACAGACTTTCCTTGTCCACCGGCTCGTAGTTTTGCCCGACATGCGAGTAGATGCCGATTTTGCGAAACAGGGATTCCATGCCGAAGGTGCGGGCTTCGTCCGGAACGATGGGCACGATGTACTTGCCGATCTTTTTGTCACTTAAAAGCTTGCCCAGCAGATGCACCATCACCATCGTGGTGGCCACCTCCCGATCCGCGGTGCCCTCGAAAAATTCCGCGTACATTTCCCTTCCCGGGGGGCGAAAGACCGGCACCGATTCAGAGCGTGCGGGCAGCAGCCCGCCAAGCTCGCGACGTCGCTCCTGGAGGTACTTCATTTCCTCGCTGTCGGGCGCTGGACGATAAAAGGGCATCTCATTGATGGCCGAGTCCGGTATGGGAATCCCGAACCGGCTGCGAAAATGCCGCAATTCCTGCTCGTTGAGGGCTTTTTGTTGATGGGTGACGTTGCGACCCTCACCGGCTTCGCCGAGCCCGTAGCCCTTGATGGTTTTGGCCAGTATGACCGTCGGGGCGCCCTTATGCTCAACGGCGGCCTTGTAGGCCGCGTAAACCTTCTGCGGGTCGTGACCGCCGCGCCTCAGTTTTTGCAGTTGCTCATCGGTGTAGGCCTGGACCATTTGGGTCAGTTCAGGGTATTTACTGAAAAAATCCTTGCGAATGTAATCACCGCCGGCGACCGAATACTTCTGGTACTGACCGTCGGGGACCTCTTGCATGCGCTTGACCAGCAGCCCGTGTTCGTCCTCGGCCAGCAGCGGATCCCAATCGTGACCCCAGATAACCTTGATGACATTCCAGCCGGCGCCACGGAAGGCTGCTTCGAGCTCCTGGATAATTTTACCATTACCGCGCACCGGCCCGTCGAGGCGCTGCAGATTGCAGTTGATAACAAAGATCAGGTTGTCGAGTTTTTCGCGAGACGCAAGCGTGATAGCGCCAAGAGATTCGGGTTCATCCAACTCCCCGTCACCGAGAAATGCCCAGACTTTCTGGTCGTCGGGTTTCGCTATATTGCGATCTTCCAGGTAGCGGTTGAAGCGTGCCTGATATATCGCCATGATCGGCGAAAGTCCCATCGAAACCGTCGGGAACTGCCAGAAATCGGGCATCAGATACGGGTGGGGGTAAGATGACAATCCCGGCTCTTTTTGCAGTTCACGCCTAAAATTTTCCAGATGCTTTTCGATGATGCGCCCTTCCAAAAATGCGCGGGCATAGATACCGGGAGCCGCATGTCCCTGAAAGTAAATAATATCTCCGGGGTGCTTGGCGGTCTTGGCCCGAAAAAAATGATTAAAACCGATTTCATACAGTGTCGCACAGGAGGCATAGGTGGAGATATGCCCGCCAATGCCGGAATGTTGGCGATTTGCCCGCACAACCATGGCCATGGCATTCCAGCGAATGATGCTCTTTATCCGGCGCTCGATTTCACGGTTGCCCGGAAACACCGGCTGGCGTTCAACGGGAATGGTGTTGATATAAGGGGTATTGGCAGTGCAGTGGAATTGGACACCGCGCCGTTGGGC
>JBAVYC010001185.1:0-1711 GCA_049698595.1 Desulfobacterales bacterium
ATACTCCTTGGACATGCTCATCAACTTGGCCATGATCGAGCTGAAGTCGACAGCTTCCACGGGATGCCAGATACGTTCGACCTTTTCGCCGCCGTTTTCCAAAAATCCCCTGATGAATCCGGCCGCCTGGTCCCAGGGATAGGAGTAATCCTGCCCCACGATGATGATTTTTTTGTATCCCAGATCCTTGGCGCAATATTGTCCAAAATTGAAAATTACCTGGGCGCCGGTCCAGCCGGGACGGATGACACTCTCGGTTGCCTTGCGCATGGTAATGTCTTCCGGGGCGGAGTAACCGATCAGCATGGGAACCTCGGGATTTCGTGCACCCCAATCCACCGCCGCCATACCTTCATGCCCCAACGACGGTCCGATGATCAAATGAACTTTGTCGCGGGTCTTGAGACTATCCAATTTAGTCCGCATGACTTCCACATCGGCCTTGGTATCCTCGCTGAAAACCTTGATCGGGACGCCGTTGAACTCATTATTGTATTCGCCAAGGGCCAATTTGATGCCGTTGAGGCAGCCCTGGCCGAAAATGGTCGCCCAACCGGTGGTCGGGCCAATGGTGCCGATGCGGATTTCATCCAATGCCAGCGCATTGCCCGTCAGGGCACCCGTAATAAAGAAAACTACCGTGATCGCTACAATCCAATTTTTTCTTACCATTTTCATTCTCCTTTCCTATTTGTTGTCCTCATTAAAAGAATCGTCGCCGGCACCTTTGGCGGGCGCCCCGCTTCCCAAAGTTCGCGATGCAACATTATCCCACAGGCGCTTCAAGGCCCCAGCTGCTCCTTTGGGTGCGAACATTATCGTTATCAAAAACAAGATACCCATAATCAGCAAGTATCGCTGGGTGATACCGCTTAGAACCAGATCAAGAATTTTGAGGATTACGGTCCCCAAGATTGCTCCGAACAAGGTCTGAATACCACCCAAAATACCCGCAAGCAGGGTTTCGACGTTGGTGGTTAACGAGACCGCGTGCGGATTGATCAGGCCGGTAAAGTAGGCAAAGAAAACGCCCCCGATGGAGGCCACGAACGCGGCAAAGATAAACGCCATGTAGCGCAGAAGAGAAACCGGGTAACCCAGCATCGCCATCCGGCTCTCGCTATCGCGAACGCCGCGCAGCATCAGCCCGAATGGGGAACGTTTTAACGCCGCCAGAAAGTAAATTACGCCGCAAAAGAAAAACAGCTCAAAGAGATAGAATGCACCTTTTGATTTTTCGGTTGAGATCCCGAATATTAACGGTGCGAAGATGTCAGTAATGCCCGAATCTCCTCTGGTGACCGAAGCCCACTGACTTGCCAGCGCCCAGACGAGCTGGCCAAGTACAAGGGTGAGCATCAAAAAGTATATGCCCCGCGCGCGAATCACCAGAAGTCCTGTCAAAGCGGCAAACAAGACAGCCACCCCGATGCCCACCAAGGGGGGAATCGGAAATGGGACCTGATAGCGGGTCTGCAAAATGGCGATGAAGTACCCCGATATACCGAAAAACGAAGCCTGCATCAACGAAACGACCCCCAGTTCGCCTGCCAGAAAGCACAGGCTCAGGGTCAGCATCCCGAAATACATGATGCGTATGCACATCATGACAAAATAGTCCGATGCGATCCAGGGCACAACGATCAGCAATGCCAGGGACGCGAGCAGCAGGATGGTTTTAGCCATTGGGGAGCGTTGCATCGAATCAGGC
>JBAVYC010001186.1:0-10470 GCA_049698595.1 Desulfobacterales bacterium
TATGAGAAAATCAGCTGCCGAAAGCGGTGGCAGCAGACCCAAAGTGTAGCATCCGATGTCGGATGGGAATATGGTATCCATGCCTTCAGTGGCTCTTTTCACTTCAAGATAAGTGGCCCGGTGGGAACATCCGGCACACAATGTTGGGGGCCGCTGGGGAACCTCCGGAACATCGGAAAGATCCACAGTTTGCGGCGGCGTGTACGGCAGGTCGAAATACCTGGCGATGCACTGCTTGACTTGTGCCGGATTGTATTCATACAGACGTGAAAATAAATCTTTGGTCTTACCATTTATGGGCAGCATCAACCCTTCCTCCTGGGCAAAAGCCTTGACTGCCTCTTCCATATAGGGTTCGCCTTCTTCCACGATCAATACTTTTTCACAGCCTTTCAGAAAATCCTTAATTAAGGCCGGCGGCAACGGATGAGAAAATCCCATGCGAAGCACTTTAATTCCGTCTTCCATATTCAAATCTTTAAGGGCATCGCTGACATAGTTATAGCTGACACCATTGCAAATAATACCCTGGTTACCGCTGCCGGTGATGAAGTTGTGGTCGGATTTTTCGGCGAGTTCCTGGGCGGCGTCAAAGTTCTTCAGCAATTTGACATGTAACTTCCTGGCCACCGCCGGAACGACCACAAGGTTGATCGGATCTTTCGTGAAATTACCTTTGGTTACGCGTTCCCTGATCTTGCCCAGCGTTACCACACCGGTGGAATGGTTTATTCGAGTGGTGGTTCTGAAAAGAACCGGTTCCTTAAGTTTCTCGGAAAGATCAAAGGCATAGGCAACCAGGTCCTTGGCTTCGGCCACAGAAGAGGGTTCAAGCATGGGAAGCCCCGCCAACTTGGCGTAGTAGCGGTTGTCCTGTTCATTCTGGCTTGAAAACATGAACGGATCATCGGCTGAAAGGATCACCATGCCGCCCTTGACCCCGACATAGGCCAGTGTCATCAAGGCGTCCGCCGCCACATTAACCCCCACGTGTTTCATCACGCACATGCTGCGAACTCCGGAATTCGCTGCCGCCGCCGCCACTTCCATGGCAACTTTTTCATTGGTACAATATTCAAAATACAGGTCACTTTCCCGGGCCATCTGGAAAAAATTGGCCGAGATTTCCGAAGAGGGCGTCCCCGGGTAGGTACTGGTAAAGGCAACTCCTGCTTCGATTGCGCCCCGGGCAATGGCCTCGTTGCCCAGCAACAGCATTTTTTCTCCTAGGTTGTCGGTCAGCAATTTGTGCATGGCATCTTCCTTTGTCGGCGCCTTGTGGCGCCGCGTTGAGAATTTATTGTCGATCCTTCGTCATTCGTCACTCAATGTCGTTAACTTAATATCAATTCCTCGTGGGAGTGGCTTTCCAGCCACGAAAAGAAGTTACTCTAAAGTAGTAACCGATAATCGCGGCTGGAAAGCCGCTCCCACATGGATAACACCAAGCCGCAAGTCAATGGCATTAATTCGTCACTCGTCCTTTATCATTCCGTGTCCAAACTTCCGGCGAGTGTATAACGTTTTAAAAAGGTCCGGCTTTAACTGCATGCAACCGCTGCAGCCACTTTCATTTTCAACATTAAACGGTTCCAGATGAACTTCCAGACCAATCTCTGCGTACATTTCCACCATCTCCGAAAGTCGCGGATCATCATAGGTCGCCTGTTTCTGCCACCCTTCTTTGATCAGCTTTTCTTCGGGGGTCAATGACATCACGCTCCTTTAAAGTTGATTCTTTTCCCGATGTTTGACAGACCCAGCAGCGCATCACCGGTGGAAAAAATGTCCTTACAACGGCTGAGCTCAACCTCAATAGCATCCTCCATGGACATACCGGCCTGCTGGTCAATAATTTCATTGGCAATCTTGAGAGCGATCGGTGCCTTATAACCAATAAACTTGGCAGCTCTGACAGCGATCTCATCAGGAATCCCCTCTGGTGGAGATCCTGAAAGAAGTCTGGCAACATTGTCCGGACTGCATGCCTGCGCGAATGGCTCCAGGTGCTCCGGCAGGTCTCGTTGTTGATACTTATCCGGTTTTCCCTCAGCTGTGAGTTCTTTAATGGCTACTTCCACTTCCGCAGGTCTGACGAGTTTGGTGACAATGCCCAGCTCATGGGCAGTCTGAGCGGTTATAGGCGTACCGGTGAAAACATAGTATTTAGCAAAGTCCGGACTGGTGAAGCGTGCCAACCGTAGCATGCCGCCAAGCCCGGGAAATATTCCAATCCCCGTTTCCGTAAACCCCAAGGACCCGGCGGGTGTCGCTATCACTGCCTGACATGTGAGTGCCAGTTCACTGCCGCCGCCTAAGGATAGACCATCCAATAATGCAATGGTGAGTTTTGCGGAATTTTCGATGCGTAGAAAAAGCTCATGGCCTTTGCGAGTGAAGGCAACTATGTCGTCTATCCGGTCGGTTTTTATTTTTTCAATGAAGTATTTGATATCCGCACCGGCAACAAATGCTTTCCCGGCACCCTGGAAGACAATGGCCTTGACATCCGGGTTGTTTTCAGCCTCGGTAAAGCGTTGATCCAGCTGAGTGACCACCGTCTCATTCAATGCATTCATGGCTTCCGGACGGTTGAGAGTTATATAAGCAATATTTTCAATTATTTCCAGGTCTATAAATTTAAACTCAAACGGCGTGCCCTTGGCTTTCTGTTGGGCAAGTATTGGCGGCATCTTAAAATCCGAGTATTTTTGGGTTATGGCTTCAACCGCGGCGTAGGTTCTATCTACACCGATTTTGTTGATGATCTCAAACGGCCCCATAATCCAGCGCAGTCCGATTTTGGCTCCCCGATCGGTATCTTCAATGGAGGCGACGCCTTCATCGACCAGAGCGGCCGCAACCCCAAGACAGACACCGTAAAAGCGATCAACCGCGGCCGCTATTTTGGATTCGTCTACGTCGCCTGCCAAGTCCCAATTTTCATTTTTATCCATCTGTGCCTTAAGAATATCGGCCGTGGCATAAAATGGGCCGAGTTCGTTGCCCAGGGTTGTTGAAGCATGGACGGCAATGGGGATGCCGGTGACATTCATGAGTTCAAACGGTCCCATGGGTATTTTAAATGCCTGTTTGGCGGCTTCTTCGATGGTGGGGATATTGGCAATATTCTCTTCCAGTATCCGGGCCGCCTCGTTGAGGAAAGGAACGAAGAAGCGGTTGACGGCAAAGCCCGGGGCATCTTTGACGACGATGGATGTTTTGCCGTGCAGTTTTGCCGCCAGAAGTGATTTCTCTAATGTCTCCGTGCTGGTGCCTTCGTGGGGTATGACTTCTAAAAGCCTGTTTTTTGCGGGATGATAGAAATAATGCAGACCGATGAAACGGTCGGGCCGGGACGTCTGGTCGGCGAACTCACGCACAAAAAAACTGGACGTGTTGGTGGCCAGAATGGTTTTCTCTGAGCAAAGCCGGTCAAGCTTTTTGAACAGATCCGATTTTACCTGCTTGTCTTCAAAGACCGCCTCGATGACGAGGTCCGCATCGGCCACGGCGCTAAAATCGGTTGTCCCGGTGATGCGCGCAAGGATTTCCGCGACCTGTTCGGGGGTAAAAATTTTACGTTCCACACCTTCGCCGAGCAAATGCTTGATGAGGTTAAGACCGCGTTCCACATATTCTGTTTTGATGTCCACGACAACGACGTTTAAGCCCTCCTGGGCGATTTTCTGAGCGATACCGCTTCCCATGTTGCCGGCACCAATGACACCGATTTTTTTGATTTGCGACATGAATACTCCTGTAAAAATTGAAGATTGAAGAATGAAGAATGAATAATTGTGGCATTCTATCTATTTAATATTGACTGCAAAATATAAACTAAAATTACCACCTATTTATGACAACATTCTATCAGAACAAAGCCATACTCGGCTCAAATTGGACATCGAAAATTGAATTGTGAAGCAAGGGCAAACCAAAAAATAAAAATGACAGTATACCTCAAATCTTCAATCTTCAATTTTCATTATTCATTTCTATCTGTTCTTCCACACCGGTTTCCGTTTTTCTTCGTAGCTTGCGATGCCTTCCAGCGTGTCTTCGGTTTTCATTAGCGTGTTCAGGAATAGATCACTGACGCCCGCCAAGGCCGGTTGAAACGCCATGCCCGTATGCTGCTTGACGGCTCTTTTGTTCAAACGGATAATGAGCGGGCTGTTGGCTTGAATTTCTTTGACGATCTTATCGGTGGTTTCGCCAAGCCGGTCATCTTCGGACATATCGGCAATCATCCCCATCCGCCGGGCATCTTCGGCACTGTAAAATTTTCCCGTAGTACAGATTTCGATGGCTCTGGCAGGTCCTACTATCTGCGGTAAACGCATGGCTGCGTAAGGCGGGAAAAAACCGACCTTTATTTCCGGCTGCCCGAATTGAGCGCTTTCAGCGGCAACGATTATATCACAGGCAATGGCCAATTCCATACCTCCGCCAAGACAATACCCCTGCACGGATGCAATAATCGGGACTTCGATCTGTTCGGTGAGCTCGAAGATACGATTGAAAGTGGCAATCATGTCATCCACCTTGTCAGGTTTGTGATCGGCAACTTCCACCCCGGTACAAAAATGCTTGCCTTCGGCAGCGAGGACAATGCATTTAAGATCATCATCCTGTAAAAGGGCCTCAAATCGTCCGTTGAGTTCGTTCATCATTTCGATGTTCATCATGTTGACTTTGGGGCGGTCAAGCGTAATCCGCGCAACGGCTTCAGCTTTTTCAAATTTTAAATACTCGAGTTCGGACATGTCTTGTCCTTTCATTGGGGTTTAAGGGTTCAGAGGTTCGGGGTTCAGGATTCCGAGGTTCAGGATCTTTTAAACCCAAACCGGGGAACGCTGAACCTTTGAACCTCCTAGCGGATATTCATAGTATATTTCTGTATGCTCTCCGTGGTGAATGAGAATCATACCTTTTGAAAAACATAATTCAATTGGCCGTTGGGTAAGGTATTGGCAACGGTTTTCATCGCCATGCCCACTTTTATTTCTTCTTCCGCAAGGTCACGGTCAATTCGGCCGAATACTTTGTAATCGTCGTAGTCCAGCAGGGCGATACAATAAGGAACGTCATCCTGGAAGCCGATAGGTGCATACTCCAATTTACTGTAGGTGATCAACTTACCCGTGCCGCTGACTTCAAACCATTCCATATCACCGCGCAGACATTGGTAGCAATCCGACCTGGGCGGAAAGAAGGTCAGATCGCATTCTTTGCAGCGCGTCCCCATGACCTTGCCGTTTTCCAGATAGTCGATGAAATCATTGGTTTTGGTAATCGAGGCAAAGCTGACCGTTCCAAATTTTTTAAATCGATCGTCCACTTCTTTTTTACCCATGTTTTTTCTTCCTTTTTTGGGAATCGGAAATCCGAAACGCCCAATATAAATGTATTAATAGTTGAGTAGGGTAGTCGAACTACGAAAAAACATATTAACTTTTGAATTTATAACCTAAAAAAGGTTCACCCGAACTTACCGGAAATGTTTCATTTTTGTAAGTTGGGGTGAGTCCAAGCGCTGATATGTTGGGTTTCGCCCCTCAACCCAACCTACGAAATGCATTCCATTCATCGTAATCGAATTTTCTTTATCGGCTCAGGATGGTCACATTGCCATATAGTCCAACCCCGCCGATATTGTGAATCAGTCCAATTTGCGGATTGTCCACCTGAATCTCTCCGGCTTCATCCCTGAGCTGTAGAACGATGGTTCTGATCTGGGATCCGCCGGTGGCTCCGATCGGGTGACCTTTGGAGAGTAATCCGCCGTCCACATTGACCGGAATACGTCCTTCCTTGTAGGTTTCTTTGTTTTTAATCAGCTCTTTGCCGGCCCCCGGGGCTGCGAAGCCAAGATCTTCATAGGCCATCATCTCCGCGATGGTGAAGCAGTCATGGACTTCGGCGACATCAATGTCGGCGGCAGTGATACCTGCCATCTTATAGGCCTGCTTACCGGCCTCGCGGGCGACGGTCAGTCCCGAAAACAGATTCCTGCCGGCCAGATTCACAGTGGTTGTGGCGGCCCCCAGGCCCCTGATCCAAACCGGCTTTTTACAAAATGTTTTTGCTTTTTCTTCACTGGCTACAAGGATGCAGGAACTTCCGTCGGCGTTGGCGCAGCAATCGCCAACCCGCAGCGGGCTGGCCACCGGGCCGGCCATACGATTTTCAGGATCCGAGAACATATCGAATGTGACCGGCTTGCGGTAGACGGCCTTGTCATTCAATTGGCCGTAGGTAGCAGCCTTCACCCGGATCCTGGCAAGGTCATCCGGGGTGGTGCCGTACTTTTCCATGTGGCCGCGGGCATACATGGCATAGTAGGCCGGCATCATTGTACCGAAAGGGCTTTCCCACTGTATGTCAGCACCACGGCCCATGCGTTCCTGGGATTCGGAAGACGATATTTCCGACATTTTCTGAAATCCGATGACGGCCACGACATCGTGCAATCCCGATTTTACCAGCGAGTATGCCAGCCTTACGCCCATGCTGCTCGAGGAGCAAAGGCTCTCCACATAAAATGTGGGTTGTGGGTTGAGGCCGAGATACTCGGCAAACACTCCTGCCGGCGAACGCTGTTTGTCGTACTCGGGTGCAGAACAGATAACAGAGGCGCCAATATCTGTGGTCGCGATTTGAGCATCCTGCATGGCTTCTTTAAAACCTTCGAATGCCAGCTCACGAATTGAACCGGGATATGAGCGCACGAACGTACTCTGACCGACTCCGATTATAGCTACCTTACTCATTGTGAATCTCCTTAGATATACTGTCCGCCGTCTATTTTAATAATTTCACCCGTAATGTGTCCGGCTTTATCGGATGCCAGAAACGCCACCAGATTTGCCAGATCTTCAGGCTGACCCACCCGTTTAAGGGCACTTTCAGCCATTGCCAGGTCAATAATTTTGTCTCTGGCCTCGCTTTCTTTCAGCATGGCGGTTTCAATCAGCCCCGGCGCGACAGCATTGACATTCACCCCGAAAGCACCCAGTTCCTTTGCCAGTGCCTTAGTGTATCCGATGATGCCGGCTTTGGAAGCGGAGTAGTTAGTCTGCCCGAACTTGCCGCGCAGTCCGTTAATGGATGTAATATTGATGATTTTGCCGTACTTTTGATCTTTAAAGACCGGTGCGACCTGGCGGGTGAAATTGAAATATCCTTTGAGATTGACCTCTATAACCCGATCCCATTGCTCTTCGGACATTTTCCAGGACACGCCGTCCCAGTTCATCCCGGCATTGTTGACCAGAATCTCGAGGCTGCCGAATGCTTCCAGAGCGCATTTCACCACCCGCTCGGCATCGGCAAAAGAGGCGATGTCGCACTGCAACGCCAGTGATTTGCGGCCCATGTGTTCAATTTCCGCTGCATATTTCTTTGCTTCGGCTTCATGCTTGCGATAGGTGAGGCAGATATTGGCCCCTTCGCGGGCCAGTTCGAGGGCGGCGGCGGCTCCGATTCCCTGGGACCCACCGGTAACTAACGCATTTTTTCCTTCCAGTAACATCTCGTCCTCCAAATCCTATAATATTGCCTGTTAAACTATTCTTTGGGTTTTCCGAGCACCGCTGCCATAAATTCGGCGTCAAAGGCCTCGCCTCTGGCTTGACGTCTGCGAAATTCGATGAAATCAATCACATCCTGTCCGGTGATTTTTTTAGTATTGAAGGCAGCAAATCCGAGATATGCTTCCGAGTTCATATTGACTGCCAGCCAGTGGCGGTTGATGGTCTTGGCCTGATCCCAGAAAAATTTCTTTTTCAACCGGATACCTTCCACACTTTTTATAAGACACCCGGGAAACAGGTTGGTATAGGTCCACAGAATTTTGTCGACTTCGGCATCCAGAAGCTCAAAGTCCGTCTTGGACATTTTGATAAATTCTCGGGCTTTCTTGGCAGCTTCCCCTGTCTGAAACTCTCCGTAGACAATTTCACCGTCGTCGATGTATTTGTCCGTGATGATGGCCGGATTGCGCACCCATTTGCCGTTATCCTTAATAACCGGCACACATTTGGAAATGAGTCCGAGTTGTTTCATTTTATAAGCACTCCACATCTCGCAGGATACACAGTTCCACATGGCCAGTTCCATGGGCAGCATCCAGGGAAGAAAATCCGAACTGCCGCCATCCGGCGCCGAGCCGTGTCGCGGACCCGCCTGACCGAATATTGCCAGGTCACTTGACACCGCAGTGTCACAGGCCATTCCGATTTCCTGCCCTCCGGCAACCCGCATACCGTTCACCCGGCAGATGGTGGGTTTTTTGCAATTCAGAATGCCGTCAACCATTGCGTTAAACAGGTCCATATAGGAACCATATTCCTGAGGTCTGCCGGCATAGTATTCGGCATATTCTTTGGTATTCCCACCGGTACAAAAAGCCTTGTCACCGGCAGCGGTGAACACGGCGGCTACCACGGAAGCATCTGCGGAAGCGCGCTGGAAAGCAGCGATAACACCTTTGACCATTTCGGTGGTGTAAGAGTTGTACTGTTTGGGGTTGTTTAATGTAATCCAGGCGGAATAGAGATCAGGTACCGGATTTCCTTTGGGGTCGAGGATGGGTTTATTTTCGTACATGACGCCGGGGGCTTCAGCGGAAAAATGCTCCTCACCCCAGAGAAAATGGTTCTTGATTCCGGACTCTCTCGGCAACCAACTCAAGTCAGCCATAATATTCTCCTTTTTTTGTGTAAATGTTATTAGATTTTCAGGATATTATATCCGTGTGCGGCCTAATCAAACCCGTGGTTTAAAATTTACTTTATAGCTATATATTAGCTACATCGCTGTTTAGTCAAGAAAAAAATAGGGCGTGATGATTTAATAACTGGGCATTTAGCCTGTAGAAGTTTAGGATGATCCCAATGGTTATTCAAAATCTCTGACCGGGTCCTCTATGCCAGGTCAGAGGTGATCGGCTCTGCCATGAACCCGTATACGCTTGCGAAAAACTTTGAGCAAGACTATTTGGCTTGACATCTTTTTCAACATACTGATATTTCCCCTTAATATGAAAAATGTGGTACAAAAAATTATCCAGGGAGACCAGCTGGCGGGAGGTCGCTTAATTCGTATGCTGGAGGAGGGCGACCCGCTAGGGATAGAGATGCTAAAACTTTTATATCCAAATACCGGCAATGCCTATATTATCGGAATCACCGGCCCGCCGGGTTCGGGCAAATCGACCTTGGTAAATTGCATTATCAGCGAATTTCGCCAAAGCGGCGCGAAAGTTGCCGTGGCAGCCATCGACCCTTCCAGCCCTATTTCAGGGGGAGCCCTGCTGGGCGATCGGATACGGATGCGGTGTCATTCGGAAGATGACGGGGTTTTTATTCGTTCCCTGGCCACCCGAGGTCATCTCGGCGGTTTGAGCAGGACTACCCGGGAGACAGCACTGGTATTCGATGCCATGGGTTATGGGGTCATCATTATTGAAACCGTGGGGGTCGGGCAGGACGAGGTAGAAATAGCACAGTTTGCGCATACCTCCGCGGTTGTGAGCCTGCCGGGAACGGGTGACGAAATCCAGGTCATGAAAGCCGGACTGCTTGAAATCGGAGACATACTGATTGTGAACAAAGCTGACAGAGCGGGAGCGGACGATATGGTCGCACAACTGCGGTCAATGCTCGCAATGAAACCGCGTTCTGATAAGGGCTGGCGGCCGCCCGTCTTAAAAACGATTGCCGTAAAAAACCATGGGATACCAGAGCTCGTGGATACGTTTCGGCGGCATCGTCAATTTTTAATGGACAGCGGTACGTTTGGAGAACACAATTTTAAGCGGGAATTTCAGTTTTTTAAAAAACTTGTCATGGAGATGGCGACTGAAAAGATCTTTGACAATGTCCGCGAATCACCCTTCTACCATGTTATCCTTGAAGACCTCAAAAATCGAAAGATTGATCCCTTTGCCGCTGCCGAACAGTTGACAGATAGGCTTAGATACAAAGTTTAGGTCGGCGGCGACGACTCTCTAAAAAACTCATCCGGACTTAAATTTTGATCTCATTTTTGGTTCGCCTTTCAAAGGTTTCAGGTGTCCGTGTTCAGGTTTCAGGCAACAAGCTGTTTCCGAGGTCCTTATCGCGGCCCAAAACAAAAAAGGCACCTCACGCGCATCAGTCGTGGTGCCTTTTCGGTCTTTAATAAGCTGTTAAACTACCGTAACATTTGTGGCGGCCGGCCCTTTCTGGCCTTGCTCTATATCAAATGTAACCCGATCACCTTCATTAAGGGATTTAAATCCAGAAGCATTGATACCGGTGTGATGAACGAATACATCCGGGCCATCTTCCTGTTCGATAAACCCAAACCCCTTTTGATCGCTGAACCATTTTACTGTTCCATTAGCCATCGTGACAATCTCCTTTCAAAAAAATGTCGTGGTTCCAAACTTCAGGTTATTGCCCCCTTGGCAAATGGATTTCC
>JBAVYC010001187.1:0-3858 GCA_049698595.1 Desulfobacterales bacterium
ATAACGGGGTGATTTTATACGAGCACCGACATCTGGGTCAACACCATGACCACATGATCTGTACGAAATGCAGAAAAATTTTTGAATTCGAAGAAAATCAAATCGAACAATTGCAGATTAAGATAGCTGCAGCCTATGGATTTCACATGCTGCAGCACAAGCTGGAAATTTACGGAATCTGTGCGGACTGTCTTAAAGAACGCATCCAGGCGATGCCTCTAATACTGGCCAAACCGGGCGAACGATTGGTAATCAAGGAGATAAACGGTGGTGCCGGCGCCAAAATGAGACTGTTGACCATGGGCTTGCGCAAAGGAGATAAAGTCGAGGTGATTACCAACAATGGCCACGGACAGCTGGCTGTTGCGGTCGATTTGAAACGATATGTGCTGGGCCGCGGACTGGCTGAAAAGATTACCGTAGAACCGGATACTCAATAGAAATGGCTTTCTATTCCCACCTCATATGAAATGATGTCATCATTTGAACCGGCATATATCAGGACGTTTGAGCAAGGTTTGTTCGAAGAAAAGATATCAAAAGCATACAGCAGTTTAAAGTCCTGCGTTCTTTGCCCCAGAAAATGCGGTGTTGATCGACTTTGTGGAGAAACCGGAACCTGTAAGACCACTAAACGGGCCTGGGTGTCCAGCTACAATCCGCATTTTGGGGAAGAAGAACCGCTGGTCGGCACCCATGGTTCCGGCACTATTTTTTTCACCCACTGCAATTTGTTGTGCATCTTCTGTCAGAACTTCGACATCAGTCACCAGAGTAACGGTCGCGAAATATCCGAAGATGAGCTTGCCGGCCTAATGCTCGCCTTGCAAAATCAGGGCTGTCACAATATAAATTTTGTAACCCCATCACACGTTGTGCCCCAGATCCTATCCGCGGTTGAAATTGCAGTGCAGCGCGGATTGTCGATTCCTCTGGTTTTCAACACCGGTGGCTATGATCGTATTGCAACCCTAAAGCTTATGGACGGGGTAATTGATATCTACATGCCGGACTTTAAATTCTGGGATTCACATGTTGCCGAAATGACCTGTCAGGCCGCTGACTATCCGAAAGTGGCCCAAAAGGCCCTTATCGAGATGTATCGCCAAGTAGGTGATCTGCAGGTCGATGATGCTGGAATTGCCAGACGCGGTTTGTTGATCCGTCATTTGGTTTTACCGGACGGGCTGGCCGGAACCCGCGAAATTATGAGATTTATCGCTCAACACATATCGCCTGACAGCTATGTCAACATCATGGCACAATACAGGCCCTGTGGCAGAGCGGCCGAGGTCAAGGGACTCAATTCTCATCTTCTAACCAAAGAATACCACCTGGCGCTGAAGGCTGCCAAACGGGAAGGTATTACCCGACTGGATCAGCCTCGCCGCATGTTTCGGTTTCGTTAGAATGAAAAAAATCTTTGCAATAGGAGATATCCATGGTTGCTATGACCGGCTGAAGACGCTGATGGGGAAAATACCAATCGACTATTCTCGTGATACCCTGGTTTTTATCGGAGACTATATTGACCGGGGACCGCATCCTTTTGAAGTGGTAGACTACCTGATAAAATTGAAAAACCGTTTCCCGGATGTCATTTTCTTAAAAGGTAACCATGAGGATATGCTCGACAAATTTCTAAACGGTGCCGACCGCTATACCTATCTGTTAAACGGTGGCCAGCAAACCCTTGACAGCTATCTGATAAAACCCGTTCAAGCCGATCAATCCGAATTTTTTCCGATTCCCCCTGAGCACATGGAATTTTTTAAATCTTTGAGACTATTTTACGAAACCGAAGAATTCATTTTCGTACACGCCGGCCTTCGCCCCCGAGTGCCTCTGGAATCTCAGAACACTGAAGACCTGCTGTGGATTCGAAATAAATTTGTCTCCTCCAAATATGATTTCGGCAAACGCGTGATATTCGGCCACACGCCGCTAAAGAAACCGCTGGTGGAGCCCAATAAAATCGGCATTGACACCGGAGCAGTTTACGGCAATGCGCTGACCTGTGTTCAGTTGCCGGACCTTGTATTCTTCAAAGCTTAAAGCGAGGGCGAACAAAGAATGGGTAAATACATTGTCATGAAACGCTATTTAGTATTTTTAACCTTTTTAATTACCGTCAATGCCGGCTCTGCCATGGCCGAACGGCTAACCATCATTACATCTGTGGCCAATATCCGTTCCGGACCCGACAGCAAATCTGATATTTTATGGAAAGTGGAAAAATATTATCCTATTTTTGTGATTAAAAAATCAAATTCATGGTATTATTTCCGGGATTTTGAGGATGATAGAGGCTGGGTGAACAAAACGTTGGTTGGCAATGTCCCGGCGGTCATCACTAAAAAGGATAAGTGCAACATCCGCTCCGGACCGAGCACCAAAGAAAAAATTCTTTTCAGCGTTGAAAAGGGAATTCCGTTTAAAGTCCTTGAACATAAGGGCCGCTGGCTGCACGTCGAACATACCGACGGAGACCGTGGCTGGATCTACGATGCCCTTGTTTGGTGAAATGGGAGGTTGGGATAAATTGCAATTTATTAAAAACAACCGGCAATTGATCGTCGGAATTGGCTCGGCACTGGTGGACATTCTCATTCACGAGAAAGACGAGTTTTTAAATAAAACCGGTGCTGTCAAGGGTGGCATGACCCTGGTGGATAAGGAAACCATTGAACGCACTCTTTCATTGGCATCCGGCAAGGCCAGCATTGTTCCGGGGGGATCGGCCTGCAACACCATCGTCGGAATCGGCAAGCTTGGCGGGGCCGCCAAATTTGTCGGCAAGTGCGGAAAAGGGGCTATGGGGGCGTTGATTGAAAGTGATTTGAGAAAGCAAAATGTTGTGCCCGTGCTGTTTCGATCCGATTCACCCACCGGACGGGTATTATCGATTATTTCGCCGGATGCCCAGCGCTCCATGTTTACCTATCTGGGAGCCTCGGCGGAAACTCGGCCGGAAGATATATCAGAAAAATTATTCAAAGACGCCGCTGTCGTCCATATTGAGGGTTACCTGCTATTTAATCCAGAATTAATTCAGGCTGCGCTGACCGCCGCGAAATCAGCCGGTGCCAAGATTTCTCTGGATCTGGCCAGTTTTACGGTGGTCGAAGCGTCAAAAGAACTGCTCGAGCAACTCGTTGATTCCTATGTGGATGTCCTTATCGCCAATGAAGATGAAGCCTGCGCATTTACGGGGTACTCAGATGAGCAGCTCGCCATAGAAGCACTTTCCGAGCAGGCGGACATTGCCGTTCTCAAAGTCGGGCCCCGTGGAAGCTATGTGTCGCATGCCGGAAGTACCATTGCCATCGAGCCGATGGGTGACGGCAAGGCCCTGGACACGACCGGTGCCGGGGACATGTGGGCCGCCGGTTTTCTGTATGGACTTGTCAACGGCTACTCGCTTGAAAAATGTGGCCGACTGGGTTCCGCATGTGGTTATGAGGTGTGTCAGGTCGTCGGCGCTAATATACCGGATGAAGGATGGGAGAGGATAAAAATGCTCCTGAAATGATAAAGTATTTTGAAATTTGGAGGTCGGAATTTGGGTGAACGATCTAATCGTTATCGAGAATTAAGGACAAGTTAGTTTGCTTCACTCACAATTGGAATAATGGAATTGTAGAATAGTGGAATGTTGGGTTTAAAAAAATCGAAACTCAAATCACATATTCTGCATTGATTTTCATATTTTAATGGGGTACTTAATAAGGCAAATACAGAAAAAATATGATGGGTGGGTATCTTCAAAGAACGTAGATTCAACATTTTTTGTAGAATAGACTTTTTTCCGCTTTTCATACCCAGTCTTCCAAAATTCTACTATTCCACCATTCCATG
>JBAVYC010001188.1:0-4262 GCA_049698595.1 Desulfobacterales bacterium
TTCTGATCCTTTTTAAATTTCGTAGCAAAATTGTAAAAAACTAATTGATAAAGATCACTTTTTCTCGATCTTGTAAAAGAATATCCCCGATGGCCACTTGAAAATCCCCCACCTGTGGCCGGGTCAAAATCCCCCACCTAAGGTGAGTACCTACCTCCCCGGCGACAGGGCAAAATGAGTTTACAGATGTTGGATTGAAAGATCCATACTTTTTTCCTTTTTCATCCAAAGTGTTTCCATTTTCGTTTAATCTACGGGACGGACGACTCCTTGAGCTTGTTGCTTCGTCCCGGCCATATTGCCATCATACATGTGCGGACAGCCGTATCGCACGTGTTCAGACGCGCTCCTACGTGAATATCTCTGATGTTACACCAGGTAAAGGCGATTTCATGAGCGCAGGCGCATGTCTGTGAGAGCAGATTGATCAAATTGTGGGTCCTTTCTGGGCACAACCGGTTTGTTTCGGTATGTCTTCCGCCTGCTTTGACATGCGAGGGCTATCAGGATCCAAGGCCATCCGCTCAGCTTTGCCATATCGATGTCACAAAAACAGTTTTCTCTTTTTCATCCAGAGCGTTTCCGTTTGTTTGCGGCCAGCCTTATGGACGCCTCCTTGAGGCGGTAGCTTCTGCCTTCAAACTGCAGCAGGTGTCCTCGATGAAGGAGACGATCCACGATGGCGGAAGAAGCGGCGTTGTCGCGCAGCAGCTTTCCCCAATCTTCCAGGGGCCGGTTTGAGCTAATCACGGTGCTTCTTCTGGCCGAGTAACGGGTTAGGATGATATCCAGCAGATCGTCGGCGGCTTGCTCGGGCATCTTCTTGCGCAGGAACAGATCATCAATGACCAGCAGGTCGGCTTCCGAGAACAGCTTATTGACCTTTTTTATCCGGTTGAGTTGAGACGCCTCGAAAAGATCTTCGAAGAAGCTATGGGCTTCCCGATACATCACTTTATAGCCCGATTCGATGGCACCATGGGCGACTGTCTTAGCGATATGGCTTTTGCCGGTTCCCGGTGAGCCGATGAGCAGGGCGTCCTGGCCATCTGTGATAAACTTGCCGCTGACCAGCTCATAGATTTCTTTCTTAGGCAGTTTCGGGTTGAAGCCCCAGTCAAACTCCGTCAGTGTGGGCCGTTCTTTAAGGCCAGAGGCCTTGAAACGGGTGTTAATCAAGCGGGAGTTTCTGCTGTCCAGCTCATCCTGCACCAGACAGGCAAACACCTGTGCAAAGGAGTCGCCCTGGTTGGCCTGGGTGATTCGGGTATGCAGCGTGCTGTTCATGCCATGAAGGCGTAAGGCCTTCAGATGCTTTTCGATTTCAGATAGTGCCATGTTCATGCAATTGCCTCCTTGTTATTGTTCATCCGATGATTCAGTCATTTTAGATGATCCCTTGGCTGCGCAGTGCGCGAAGCTGGCCCACCGTCATGTCTGCCGGGTCCTGGATGCACTGCGGGATTGGTTCAGTTGATTGACCGTTCAAAGATACCTTCTGATTCCAGTCAAACACCGTCACGGCCAGCTTGTGGCGGCCGAGTTTCCGCTGTATCTTGCCGGCGGCTTGCTGTCCGGCCTTGTCGCGGTCCAGAAACAACAGGATGTAGGGCAACTGCAGACGGCTGTGGATCCACAACAGCCGCTCGATCTGTTCTGCTGAGATGCTGCTGCCCATCAACGCACCGACATTGCGGCAACCGGCCTGCACCAACTTGGCCACATCAAAGAAGCCTTCCACGAGGATCAGACCAAACTTTTCGGACTGACGCCGGGCCTCTTCATCCAGCACAAGCTGATCCTGGTTGTAGATTTCCAGCCCTTTGCGGAACGGATAGCTCCAGTATTTTCCATCCCGCTCTTCTTGTTCTCTGCTCAGCGCCCGGCCGGTGTGGCTGAGGATAACGGGTAGAATTTCCTTGCCATTTTCTCGTACACCACGGATCTGGAACACCAGCCGACCATTGAGCGGGGAGCTGGCCTTTGCTTGAGTCCGCCGAGGCAGAAAGCCACATCCCAGATAGCGGCAGGTGCAAGTGTCTATTGCCCGGTGCTGCAATTCCGGATGATCCGCACGTAGATAACGTCGCAGATCGATTTTGATGGCCGGATTAGTCTTTGTCGAAGGCACCGCCGACGGCGACGGATTGTTGTATCCGTACGTTGACTGAGGCCGTATGCCGTCTACCGTGGAGATCCCCTCGGCCACCATCCACTGCGCCACCTGCAACATGCTCATCTGCCGGCCCTGTTCTTGTAACATCTGCCGGCAAAACTGCATGATGCCGCCGCCTCGGCCGCTGCTAAAGTCCTTGAAGATATTCTGCGACAGACTCACATGCATTGAAGCCGTTGCTTCTCCGGTAAATGGTGACTTGAGCCAAATCTCATCATCCCGCCGGCGCCGCTTGCTATCGACCTGCAGGTCAAAGACCTCTACCACCGGCAACCAGCTCGCCCGTTGCCAGACTTGCGCCAGGTTGTCCCACGAGACGATTGCTGACCCACCTGAACAAACCGTCTTACCAACCGACTGCTCCGGGGCCGATCCTCGGGCGGCGTGTTGCTTCCAGAACGCCGCATAGTCTTCGCCGGCGCGGATCAGAGGATGATTTTGGGTCAGTTCGTCGCGCCCTTGGGCGGCGTCTGTTTCATCGGCTTGCGCCGCGATGCTTTCCACCATCCGACGTAGCGCCTTGGAGCTTCTCAAACCATTTTTCTTGGCCACTTCAGCGGCTTTCTCGACATGCCGGGCCGGGTAGTGCCGGACAAGATTGACCAGACCATACATCCGGCGTTGGCCCGTTCGGCCTTCCTGGTTGAACCACATTTCACATAGCGAGAACGTATGTGGGCCGATCATCTCGGCTCGAGCCAGCAACCTGTCCGTTTCTCGGGATGGATTGAAAATCCGCTCTTCGGGTCTCATCAGCACGGAACCGGGCCGGCTGCTTTTGCCATGGCGACGGATGACCTCCATTCGCACAGGATCCAGGATCTCGATCTGATCATCATAGATCCTAACCACCACCTTGCTATACAATGGCGCCGGAGCTGCCCCATAGTACGCCTTGTCCACCTGGATGGTACCGTCATCGTAGACCGTCCGTGTCGCCTGCTCAAAATACCGGAACGCGACCAAGGGCAAGGACTCCAGATAGGGTTGCTCCTCCCTGAACATCTCGGCCACCTGACGTTTGGCCCGACCATGGATCCGTGGCGCAGCCCAGCGCTCTTCCCAGTGCATGAGCCAATCGTTCTGGGCCTCGATACTGTCGAATCGGCGTCCCTTCAGGGCGGTTGTCTGGGTGTGTTTCACCGCATTTTCCACCGTCCCTTTCCGGTTGGCGTCGCCGACCCTGGCCGGATCCGCCACAACCCTATAGTGCTCCAACACTGCGGCATACAACGAATTGAGTTGCGGATCATAGATGTCCGGCTTGATAACGCCTTCTTTAAGGTTGTCCAGCGTGACATATTGGGTGCAACCACCGAAATACCGGAACGCTTCCTCATGCAGCCGACACCACGTTTCTTTGCTGGATTTCCATACTACCTTCCGGAAGGCCCGGGCTGAGTACTTCAATGTCATGACAAACAGCCGCGGTCGTCGGTATTTCCCGTTGCTATGAAGCGTTAGAGCCCCTGTCCCATAGTCAACCTGAGCCTCTTCGCCGGGAAGAAACTCCAGACGGTCATATTGCCTGGGATCTCTCTTTTTCAACCCCCTTACAAACCGCTTCACGCTATTGTACCGGTGATTGAAACCGAACCGTTCCACCAGATCCTGATAGATGGCTGTGGCATTGCGGCCCAACCTTACTTGTTGCTCGATCCACTCCCGATGTGGCTCACAGGCGCTACGAGCGTGCTTCGGCAGTTTGTTGCCCGGAGCCGGTGGCCGGGGTGGGGGATTTTGACCAGATTCATCCTCTAACCCGGTGGCCACCTCCTGTCCGGTGGGGGATTTTGGAGGGAAATCCTCTTGGCTTGCCGGCAGACCATCTGATCGGTCATATTTTCGAATGGTCTTGCGATCAACACCGGTCGTCCGGTTGATCTGCCGTTGGCTGATACCCTTGTCCAACAATGTTATGATTGTTGCCTTCAGATGCGGCTTCAAAACGTTCATCCTTCCTTTCTCCCATTTGATGATTATTCAAATGGGAGATGTCTACGCTCTGCCGCCGATTTGACCAATCACTATTGTGAAATCAGTCCAGGGGGTGGGGGATTTTCAAGTGGCCATAGGTGGGGGATTT
>JBAVYC010001189.1:0-2050 GCA_049698595.1 Desulfobacterales bacterium
ACATTGAGGTCCTGAACCACTGATTCGGTTAATTGGGAATTCTTTTTGAGTTCACGCTCATTGAGCCCCAACCCGACGGTATGTCCGAGATTTAAGTTTTCAGGAATGTGGGACTGCCAGCTGCTCATCAGGTCCAACAGCTGCATATCGTCTTTCAAAAACCGACCATACGTATTTTTGACCATCTCAATGGCGGTCGTATCTATGTGCTGCACGTATCGTGGTTTCTCGTAAAACAGGTCATCGGGCTTTTCGTCGCCCCGGCTGAACGCCCCGGGGGAAAAATAGTCCGTCTGCTTTTCGCGCCAGCGCGCCTGCATGCCGGGACCGGTGGTTAACACTTCCATCCAGTCGACACTGCTGCCGCCGCGCTCGCTCTCCTTGGCATCGACCTTCCCCACCACGGCACTAAGAACAAGATCCCTACCTGACAACGGGTGATTGAGATCCACTGTCATGTGTCCGTTGTTTAGCTCGACACACCTGCAGGGCTGGATGTTGGCGCTAAACACCCCGGTAACATTTTTTAGCATGCCTTTGGGATAGAACCGGCCGACCTTAGGCCTTGCGATGGTGTCCCCCGCAATCCGCCCGTCCAATTGATCCCTTTTGAGCTGGATCAGGTTCTGTTTGTCGAATGGCGGCAGAATTTCACCGGCTTTGAGCTTTATCTCTATCCTGTCACCGGCCTGCCGGTCCCTTATCTCGTCAAGCAGGTTCGGAGGGAAGAAATCTCGCCAGACGTTTATTCGGCTGGCCTGGTAACCGTCTGTGTGAATTGCAGATTCGCTTTTCCACTTCAGATGAAATATCATATCCACTATGCTGTCAGAATTTATTCGCATTGATTCCACTATCGTTTTCCTTCCACAATTTTTATAATCGTCAACCCAAAATCCGCTTTCGTTTTCACCATCACCTTATACCGCCGGGTTTTACGATTGAAGCGGTAGATTTTGTTTTGTTAGATGAAACTTAATTACAATCAGATAAAAGCGCAATGGGAAAGTAATCGCAGTCTTATGATAGGAAAAAACTATGAAATGGACATGAGGTAGGAGCGCAGGTTGGTCCGCTTGTTTCTCAGGCCAAATTTAACCCGCAGATTCTTGCGATGGAAATTGATAGTGGTTTCGGAAACGTTTAATACATCGGCTATTTCTTTGCTGGTTTTACCGTCTTTGACCAGAGCGGCAACTTGCATCTCCTGAGGGGTCAGAAGTATTTTGGCATTGGCAAACCGCTGCAGCAGGGGGGATATTATATCCTGCAGATGGGTATCGATAATATCCACCAGCGTCCTGTCTTTGGCCCTGATGCGGGAATTTTTTAACTTTTCAACGTAAGGTAAAACAAGATCCTTGACATTGTTTAATACTTTTTTTTCCAGATCAAGTTTATCTTCTTCGCGCTGCTTTAGCAGCACTTTCATGGCGATATTGGCTTCTTCGAGACTCTGCTTTTGTTCGATGAGCTCTTCCTGGCTTTTTCGCAGAGCTTTTTCAGTCAGTTTTAAGGCCGTAATTTCCTCATGGCTGGCAACCACCCTTGTGGGGCTTGCTCCCGTCATGCGGATCACCCGCATGTAGTACCAGTGCGGACCGTCCTCTGAATGACACGGATAGTCGTATAAAAATTCTTCCAATTCACCATGAATCACCGCTCGAATGCCTTCGGCGACTTTGCCCGCGTCTTCCGAATCGTTTCCTTTGGTTGCGTCGCAGACTGCAAGATAATTGATCCCCCTGCCATCATGGTTTTGCGGCATCCGGCCCTTAGCGGCATAGTTTCGCCATGCTGTATTGGTTTCGAGGATAACGCCGGTCTCATCTAAGATGGCAATGTGCGCCGATAAGGAATTGAGTACGGTTCGGGCCAGCTCATCTGAAAAACTCAGAGGTTCCAAACTGCGGGTGTTGGCATCGTTTGTGTTCTTCATGGAATTTGCTCTTTATCCACACGACCTTGTCATTAGACTCTGAGGCTCTCGACAGGTTGTGAGCGAAGCGAACTAAGTTCAAATGCTTTCAGATACATCATCCTGAAATAA
>JBAVYC010001190.1:0-2031 GCA_049698595.1 Desulfobacterales bacterium
ATCTATAAAGATGTCGGAAAAAAATGGCTCAAGGAAGCCACCGAAATTTCCGCTATGCTCAATGGCCTCATCAAAACAAAAAGAGGCTTTCTGAAAAAAATAAATGGTCTATTATTATCCTTTAACCTTTATCCTTTCGCCTTTATCCTCTTTATAACAAAACCATCCCAACCACCCAAACGACCTTTCAGCTTTGAGCCTTGAGCTTTCAGCCTTTTTTGCCTTAAACCTTTAACCTTGAGCCTTTCACCTTTTACCTTGAGCCTTAAACCGTTAACCTTGAGCCTTTCACCTGTAACCTTCCATCCTTCACATATTATTAAAAATTTCCTCCGGTATATCCGCATTCGTATACACTTTCTGCACATCATCGCAGTCTTCCAGCATTTCCATCAGCCTGACCATCTGCTCGGCTTCTTTGCCGGCAAGATTGGTGGTGGTTTGGGGCAGCATGGTGACTTCAGCCTCGACGGGGGTAATAGACGCCTTGTCGATGGCTTCTTTGACGGCTTCGAAGTCTCCCGGCGCCGTGATGACTTCAAAATTGCCGTTATCTTCCCTGATGTCCTCCGCCCCAGCCTCCAAAGTTGTTTCCATCAGGATTTCCTCATCGACGGACTTGCTTTCAACTGCAATGTAGCCCTTTTTGTCAAACATCCAGGCCACGCATCCGTTTTCACCCAGATTGCCGCCATTTTTGCCGAAAATACTGCGGATATCGGCCACGGTTCGGTTTTTGTTGTCAGTCAGGGATTCTATCAGCACGGCAGCGCCCCCGGGACCATACCCTTCATATATGCTCTCTTCATAGCTGACACCTTCAAGCTCGCCGGTTCCCTTTTTGATAGCCCGCTCAATGTTTTCTTTGGGCATATTTTCATTTTTGCCCGCTGCAATCGCCGTTCTCAGCCTGGGATTGGCGTCCAGATCGCCCCCGCCCATACGGGCTGCGACTGTAATCTCCTTGATAAGCTTTGTGAAAATCTTGCCCCTTTTAGCATCGGTGGCGGCCTTTTTATGCTTGATGCTCGACCATTTGCTGTGTCCCGACATGCCAACCTCCTCACCCGGATAAACCGGAAAAAACAAACTACAAGCACCAAAGAACAAATAAATTCCAAATTACAATCTCCAAATCTCAAATAGGATCAAACGCCAATTGTTTGGAATTTTGAATTTTGGTCATTGCGATTTGCCCTTCGACTTAGCTCAGGGTGGTGAGCTAGTCGAACCATTTGGTATTTGTGTTTTGTTATTTGAAATTTCTAATTGCTGAAACCTAGCACCCGACACCCCTGGCCCAGACCTAACTTTGTCTAAATCCGGAAGATAAGACATTATCGAGATCTACAACAGTGAGCAGTAAAAATCCGTCATGTCGCTCCAGGGCAGGCTGAAACCTTGGGTTCCTTAAAACATATTGTCAGAAAAATGCCGATATGGACCAAGTTAATTCCCCTTGAATCCCAATCCAATGACATATATCTCCTTACTCGCCTTACGGCTGCTTTGAGGCTTAAAAACTTTTAGTCTCTTGAAGCCGGCCCGGGCAGCATCTAAAAACAGGTTAAAATCCGGACCCTGGAAAATCTTGCAGACAAAAAAACCGCCCGGCAGCAAAATGCGCTGTGCAATGTTCAGTGCAGTTTCGCAAAGGTTGTAGGAGCGCGCAGCATCCACGCTGTTATGGCCGGTGGTAGCCGGTGCCATATCACTTAGCACCACGTTAAAATCCTTTTCAAAAGACTCGCTATCAAGTGTAAAAACATCAGCGGTAATAATTTTAGTGTGTGATGACAGCTGAATCGATACAGGTTTAAGATCGACACCGTAAACCCGGCCTTTAGGGCCCGTCAGCTTAGCGGTATAGATCAACCAGGCCCCCGGCGCACAACCCAGATCCAGCACCTTGTCTCCCTTTTTGATCAGCCGGTGTTTTTTTTGAATCTCCGCCAGCTTATAAACGGATCGAGCCGGAAATTGATCCTTTTTCGCCTGCCGTGAATAATGATCCTGCCACGGTTTATTTTT
>JBAVYC010001191.1:0-1753 GCA_049698595.1 Desulfobacterales bacterium
ATGTAATTGAATTTGACACACTCCTGACCGCGTCACAATATTAAAGCTGCAATAAGCGGAATTTTTCTATGATCAAGGAGCACAATCATGAGTGATGAAGTCGTTCGCCGTCTGCCGCAATTTATAAAAGATATCAATCTGATACAGCCGGATTATGACCTCAGTGACCGGGTGTGGCGGCTCCCGATGCGGTTTGGGGCCGACCCAAATGACTGGACAATGCTTCATGTGAGCCTTTATGAGAACACCTATTACTGCTACATGACGGCGTGGGACCTTTCGCTGGAATTAAGTCTGAAGGGAAAAATCAAAAAACCTGCCTACTGGAGTTTAGACGATAAAGACTCAAAAAAAATTGAGTTTATGTTGACGAGATTTTCAACTGTGGTCAAACGAATCACCAATGACTGGCTGCAAGTTTACCGGGAAACACTGAAAAGTTTGTCACTCGATATGCGATATGGGATTCTGCCGAAAAGCGTTGTCTGGAAATACTATCCGGAATGGTACCGCGCGGATATCGCTTTGGGCAAAGTGAAGACCGCCCGATTTATAAATTATGTGAGATCCGGCAAGTTCCGGAGCAACTATGTCGGCCACCATCGTGAAATGAGTCTGGCGCTATTTATGCAATATTGTAAGGTTGCCTATACAGCCAATCTTCGGCAGTTCAAAAGAGCCATTGAAAAAGACATGTCCGGCTTAGATATGTATAAGCGGTTTGCGGATGGGCGCCATGAGGGCTTAGTTGAATTGCCGCCGGAATCTGCCGATGCATTTAAACAATGGTATCATTCCGGCCGGGGAGGAGGCCATCCCTGGGAGGTGTACCGGGGAGGCAATACGACCCACATCGATTTGGGAGTCAGTGAAAAAGCAGACGGCTGGGCCGTCTTCTTAAGGGGGACGAGTACTTCCCGGATGGCTGAAACCATACGGATTGCCCTGGCGCTGGCAAAAGAAGGGTTGCCGGTTGAGATTCATGATGCGGAAGAATTGAGATCGAGATTATTAGGCATGGATAATATGGGGATTATCCCCAAGTTTATTTTAAATCACCGGGCTTCCCAGAACTTTGAAAAAGAGGATCGGGTGTATGACTGCGCCCACCTGAATGATTTCAGCAGGAAGAATAGGATCTTGCCGTTTATCAGTTGGAAGCCCATTGAGCCTGTTCGGCCGAGAATCGTATGAAACCGTAAAGATCTGTATTAAGGATATAAAAAAAACTGAGAACAGTGTAATAATGGCTTTCACGTAAAATTGCCGGAGGTAAATCAGATCTGTCAACAACGAGTTATTAATAGGAGGAAAATGTCGTGACAAGAGACACAGGAGCATCGGAGCCGGTCGGAACACTGCACGCCATCGTGCTCGACGTGAATGACCTGGAAAGCTGTGCTGGATTCTGGTCAGAGGTACTCGGGAAGGAGACCTCGTTTAAGACCGACAAATACTGTCGGATCGGAGGAGATGACGACACTCCCTCATTGTTGCTTCAAAAGGTACCGGAGCAACACGAACATAAAAACCGGGCCCACATCGACCTGGATGTCACAGATCTTGAGGCGGCGGTTCAGCGTGCAGTGGGCCTTGGCGCAACCAAGCTCGACGAAATCAGCGAGTACGGAATCACGTGGGCGGTAATGGCCGACCCGGACGGCAACGAGTTCTGTCTAGTCAAGCATTCGTAAACAGGTTAGATGAAAGAAGGTGGGATCATTAAAAATAATCTAATTATGCTCGACTATGA
>JBAVYC010001192.1:0-3109 GCA_049698595.1 Desulfobacterales bacterium
TTCGACATTCGATATTTATGATTCGATATTCATGATTCGATATTCGATATTCGTTTTCTGAGAAACTCCGCAAAGCTGGAATCTCTTATTAAATCAGATTGGCCCATTGTGCGGATATTGGCAAACCCGCTCAATTTAGGATCTATTAAATGCCGCCCAGCGGCATCTCCCAGATCTCGGCGATCAACTCCTGGCCGAAGCTTTTGTGCGCTGATTGCGAAACCCTTTCAAAACCCGCTTTCGCATATAAATGGCGTGCTTGCGGTAAATTGCTCTGGGTCCATAATTTGATTTTGCGGTAGCGGTTACGTCTCGAAAAGTTGAGGCACTCATCGATCAGTCGCCTGCCGACAGATTGCCCCCTGGCCTTGGGCTCGACCAAAAGCAGACGCAATTGGGCGACCTGATCACCGGCGTCCACAATCATGACCGAGCCGATCCGTTCGCCCTCCTGCTCAGCGATCCAAAGGCATTCCCGCTTGGGGTCATGCTCGTGAATGAATTGCACCAGGATTTCTGCAACCAAGGCTTCGAAGGTTTCATCAAACCCATATTCTTCGGCATAGACGACGCCGTGCCGGTGGATGATCCAGCCGATATCGCCGGGCCGGTGGGGCCGCAGCAGATAGGGTGTCGATGGTTTAGGTCGGGTATCGAGAATGGTCTCGATGGTCTGCATGGCGTGTAAAAGCCGGTGACGATCTTCATCGACCAGGCCCAGCAGCATTTCTTCAGCCACGCTTCTGGATCGTTCGTCCAGCTCTGCAAATGATTTTTTACCCGGGTTCGTGAGTTTCAGAATCCGTTGCCGGGAGTCGGAGGTTGCCCGGTGTTTGCGAAGGAGGCCCTCTTTTTCAAAATTGCTCAGGATGCGACTGAGATAGCCGGGATCGATGTTGAGTTTTTCGACGAGTGCGCTGGCGGTGGTCTGCTGCTGTTGTGCCATTTCATAAAGAACCCGTGCCTGGATGAGGGGGAAACGGGTCTTTAAAAGCCCCTGGGTGAGAAGTCCGATCTGTTTGGTATAAAACCGGTTGAACCTGCGAAACAGGGCGGTATCCTCATGGAGGTTCTGGGCAGACATTTTAATTCTAATTGGTCCTGTTGTTTTGCAATCTTAGGGGAAAGTGCCGTCATAATATAGAAATAGGTTGAGCAGTTCAGGGTTCAACGTTCCGGGTTGAAGAAAATCAAACAACTTTTATTAAAAGGATCGTGTCTTCATCCGGTTATAAATCCGTTTCACTCAATGGGGATGACGGGTATTCTGGATTTTGATTAATATTGGGAGCAGTATCCATAGGTTGTAACCTCTGAACCTGGAACCGCTTAGTTTGCCATAAATTACTTTGTATATTTGACATTGTCAAGTAATTGTATGACTTAAACAAGTTCTTAAGAGATACAAAATTTTCACCAGAACGCAAAGAACACAGAGAGAAATGAATAGGAATCCTTTCAATTGAATGCCCTTCCGGACGATATCAAACAGCTTTGCCGGTGGCCTTTCCATAATATCTCCTTGATTTCTAAGCAGTTAGTTGATTATAATAGATGATTATTTTGATTGGGATTTATATTTTTTCAACCAATATTGGAAGATTTTTAACAACATTATAAAGAGTCTAACTTGGGTAGAGAGACTTTGGGAACAATTCCTCATGGCCTTACGGTCTCAAAAGATTTAATTATCGGAGGTATTACCATTGGATTCTCAATAGCATTAATATTGGGATCAAGGTTCATAGAGAATTTTGTTAGGCAAAAGGCTTAGAAATATATAATCTAACCCTGCCATCAACCTGATCCTAAAAAGCTACCGCTTTTTAGTCCAGGTTATGGCAAACGTTCGAATCATAATGAAAAATACTGCGATGTTGACATAAGGTATAAAAATAGTATATTATTCATACCATTATGGAATTTGAATTCGATCACCGAAAAAGCCAAATTAACAAGAAGAAGCACGGGATCGACTTTATTGAAGCTCAAGCTTTGTGGAATGATTTGGATCACATCGAAATTCCAGCTAAAACCATTGATGAAGAGAGGTTTCTGATAATCGGTAAAATTTCTGATAAATGCTGGTCTGCCATCATCACATACAGAAATGAAAAAACCAGGATTATTTCTATGCGTCGATCCCGAAAAGAGGAAATTGATATTTATGAAAGCTAAAGACTTAGATAAAAAGTTTGACACCGGCGAGGATATTACCGAGTTTCTTGATCTTTCAAAAGCCAGGAGGCCCGGCCAAGTACAGAAGAGAGTAAATGTGGATTTTCCAGTATGGATGATTCATAGCTTAGATAAGGAAGCTAGACGACTTGGCGTGCCTCGGCAATCTTTGATAAAAATTTGGATCGCCGAGCGGTTGAAAGAGGTTTCCAACCACCCCTGATTCGAACAACAGCTTCCAGCAGACTGCCAGGGTCTTCCCGTTTTTAGAAGATTGTGTTTGATTGAAGGTTTATACATTATGCTCTTAAAAACCAATATCGGTAATAGTAGGGTTATTTGGTCTAGTATCATTTGGTCCCTATAATTTTTTGCCGGATCAGCAAGCCAGATATTTCCAGCTATTATAGTAGGGACAGTCATTTCGGTATCTTTGATAATCAGCTCGATAGCCAGTTGGAGAAAAACAAAGTAAAATAGGGATACTTTATGAAATTTTCTATTAATCTATATGTAGTAGCATAACATGGCAGTTCATTGGACAGCCAGGACCGTGTCGCTTTTGAAGATGTTGAAATTTTAAACCGTACATGTTTTTCGCGAACTTCTGCAATAACCCTGGCTGCCACTGACCGCCGGCGTTCGGCTTTGATTGAAAGATGAAAGGAAAATATATATCATGCCAGTCATAGCAAGATTCTATGGAATTCTGATTAAAGTGTATTTTAAGGAACACGGCGTGCCACATTTCCATGCCCTTTATGGAGAATACAACGGTGTTTTTGAAATTAAATCGCTTGAAATGATTGAGGGCGATTTGCCAAACAGAGCGCAGAAGATGGTAAAAGAATGGGCTAAAATGTACCAAGACGATTTATTCAAATTGTGGGAAACTCAGAAATTTAAAAAATTACCTGGATTAGAATAATGG
>JBAVYC010001193.1:0-1637 GCA_049698595.1 Desulfobacterales bacterium
CGCCCATACAAATGTTAAGCCGGGGATCATCAGAAAATTGGGATAATCCCTGGGACAGGATGCGGCCGGATTCCCGGTAGGCGCCCCTTTTCTGGCATAAAATACCAAGCCCAAGATAGGCCCGGGCGTCGGGAAAATAGGTCAATGATCGCCGGTACAATTTTTCGGCAATGCCTTTTTTATGCTTTACAGCGTCAATTCGGCTATAATCCCCATGATCGAAAGTCATCGCAAGCCTTGAACAAAAACTCGCGTGCAAAGGGTAAAGGTCCTCTTTGTCAATTAACTGCAAGGCTTCGACAAATCCAGGCAGTTTTTCATAAAATGTGGATCTCAGTTTTTGTCCGAAATCGAGTATCATTTCCCGGGTTAATTCTGGATCGGTCTCAAAATACATGATATCTTCCGCCCGATTTAACCAGATATCGTCGCTAACCCCCAGACGGTGTTTGAAGTCCTCATAAAGCCGGGTTCCCGGAAAAATATCGAGAATATAGAAAATGACGCTCAGCGGTTTGATATCCTCCATCAGCGCAATCGTTTCGTCTATGGTTTGCCGGCTTTCTTGCGGACAGCCGTAAATAAAGTAGGCGCGGGCCATGATCCCGTAGGATTGGGTCAAGGCAAAGGCATTTCGAATCTTGGCATTGGTAAACTTTTTTTGCAGAAAATTTCTTATTTTCGCCGAACCGCTTTCGACGCCGTAACTGATCTGA
Source organism: Desulfobacterales bacterium (assembly GCA_049698595.1). Taxonomy (GTDB): domain Bacteria; phylum Desulfobacterota; class Desulfobacteria; order Desulfobacterales; family JAFDCJ01; genus JAFDCJ01. Next base: position 717 of record JBAVYC010001193.1, read on the forward strand.
ATACAGCCGGCTTTTCTCATCCAGTAAAGGATCTCCGCGTTGACATAATCTACCCGGGATACGGCGTTCCATGTGATATCCAGCTCTTTCTCAATGATTTTTTTACATATATCGATTACCCGTTTCTTGCTGACCGTAAACGTGTCATCTGAAAAATAAAAAAAACGGGAACCTTTTCGATACAGACGCTCGATTTGATCGACAAAGTAGTCAACCGAGTGAAACCGGACTTTATTGCCCCAAAACCGGGGAGATCCACAAAAATTACACTTGCCGGTACATCCACGGGTCAAAGACAGATGCTGATATGAAAAATATTTGGCGGGAACCGGCAAATCATCAAGGCAGTCGATGGCTTCGGTTTCAGGGCTCCGGATTACCTGCCCGTCTTGCCGCCATGCAATCCCCCTGATCGTTTCAATCGCCTGGGAACGATCGGACTCAAGATATTTGATTAAATTTAAAAAAGTGTGCTCCCCTTCGCCGATCACAACATAATCAACTTCGTGAAAATGGGTTAGCAAATGGTTCCATAAAAATGTGGCTCCGATGCCGCCGAAAACAATGGTCACCCGGGGGTCGATCTGCTTGGCGACCTTAGCGATTTCGATGCCTCCCCAGCGGTTGGCATGCAGGATGGAAAAGCCGATGACATCGGGCTTTTCCCTGGTCAGCACTTCCCGGATTCTGTGGGGCCGCGTATTGATGTTGTACCAGTTTAAGATTTCCACATCATATTGATTTTCCTTCAAAACAGATGCCACATAATACACCCCCAGCGGTACGGCCCGCACATCCTCGGCGGTATGCACCCGGGTTTCGAGAAAATACGGATATATCAGCAGGATTTTCATAGGGGAAAACTTGACATTTGAACGGCTGTATGTCAAGGGTTCTGATATTCCGGACATGCAATTTTAA
>JBAVYC010001194.1:0-3725 GCA_049698595.1 Desulfobacterales bacterium
CGGCGGGATCAACCCCGCCATGCCACACAACTCTTTTTTCAATCCCGGCATTTACGGTAAAGTGTTTCAGCTCTCTAGCGTAGTTGATTTCCGGCATATCGCCGACGAAATGCCATTCCCAGTCCAGGGTATCGGGCAGTTTTGCCAACGCATGCAATAAAATGTCAATTCCTTTCTGATGGGCAATTCTTGCAACCGTTAGCCCCTTTAGCTTCTTTTGCAGTTTCCGATGTCTACGGGCACTTAGAAAATACTCCGAGTCAACCCCATTTTCAATAACCAGGCAGCTGCTGAGCGACACGCCCATGCGGGATATTGCCAGGTCCGCCACTGCCTGGGAGACGCAAAGAAACCGGCTGCACCGATTTCGGGTCAGACGTTCCAGCCATAGGTGTGATCTTCGTGGTTCCGCGACGCGCAAGGAAGAAATCACGGGAATTTTACGGGGTGCTATAATGCGTGCGACTACATTGGCGTGAAATAGCCAGGAGTGTATTAGGTCGGGCTGGAACGATCCTATGATGCGGCTAAACCTTCGGGCGCGATACAGGGAAGATAAACCGGTTAGGCCGAGTTCTTCCACCGGCATCCCATTTTTCTGTAGGCGATGTCCGACGCTTCCGTCTTTATGAAACAGACAAACGATGCCGACGTCATGTTTCTTTCCGGCAGCGCCGACAACCCGTTCAAAGACCTGTTCAGCGCCACCCTCATCAAGCTCAGTAATGATAAATAAAAGACGCATCTATACCGAAGATTTGCTCCATAAGTTGCCGCTGCTCAGATCTCAAGATCAATGTCTACGACATTTATCGCGAACTGTTTCAAATGCAGATTATTCAGTTTGCAGAAAGCTTTCAACATTCGCAACTGTTCCGGATCCTTATGGTTGAAAGAGATCAGCAAGCTGCCTATCCCGTATTTTTTCAAAAGCGTCTCGAGATCCTTGAAAGCACCCAAAATCGGAAAGCCCTGGAGACGTTTGCCGATTTTCAAGCTATCATCATCAATAAAACCTACCGGTTGCATATTCAGTTTTTGATTGTTCAATATCTCACGCAACAACAGTTCACCGCCGCGACCCGCCCCGTAAATAAGCGCTTTTTCGCCTGCCAGGGATTTGCGCTTAACCGTATCGAGAAAAATCCGAAAAGACCCTCGCGTTCCCACAAGAAAAGCGCTGGTGAGCAGCCAGTCGATGAGAAAGATGCCCTTGGAAAAATCGGTGAAACGGTAGATAAATGTAACTGCAACAACCGCCAGCAAGGTGGCCAGCGAAGAAGCCTTAACCAAGACAAAAATATCACTGGAACTCATGGATCCCCAGATCCCTTTATAAGTGCCCATTAAAAAAAACGCCACAAATTTGCAGGCAATCACGGTGGGTAGGGAATGCAAAAACACTTTAAAATAAAAGAAAAAGTCCGCCGAGGAGAAACGAAGGCGATAGGAAAGATAATATGAAAAAGCGATCAAGCTCAAATCTAGAATGACCTGTATAAGTTGACGCTTATAGGTCAATTCAATTAAAATCGGTGTATACGAACGCTCCCGCAAAAGTGAAAATTCTTTTTCAGGGTATACCCGTAACTGGGCCAGATAGATCCCCATCAATAAAATTGCCAGGGTAATTGGAATAATAACTACCGGCGATGTTAAGGTATCGCTTTTGCTGACAAACATGGCGGAAACCCCGGCAACGGTACCGATGCTGTATAAAAACAGGACAGCCCTCTTTTCACTGAATCCCATCAAAACCAGGCGGTGGGATGTGTGGTCCCTGCCGCCGACGGAAGCCTTGCGTCCGCTCAACAGTCGAATTAAAGTTACCAGGGTGGTATCGAAAATCGGCACCAGAAGTAAAATTAGCGGCACTGCGAAGTTAGAAAAAGCGTTGGTGCCCTGGATCTCTGAAAAGAAAAGGCTTAACACCGCCAGAGCAAAACCGATCACAAGGCTCCCGCAATCTCCCATAAAAATGGTGGCGGGATTGAAATTAAATATTAAAAATGCGGCTAAAGCCCCGGCAAAAGACATGGCTATGTATGCCGCCATCGGTGTTGATGCCCAAAACAGAATGGCCAGAAATACTAAGGTGATAAATCCTATACCGGCACAAAGTCCGTCCATATTATCCAGCAGATTGAAGGCGTTGGTGATCCCTACTATCCAGGCAATGGTGACCATGGTGTCCAGTGTCAAAGATGTAAACCAGTGAAGCCGAAATCCTAAAAAGGTAACCAGCAGCGCGACCAGGATTTGCCCGACGAGCTTGGTCTGGGGCTTAATGTGTAAGAAGTCATCCAGCAGCCCCAGAAAAAATAAGAAGGTCATGCCCAACCAGAGAACTGCGCCCAAAGAGGGTAAATTCACAGAATCTGAAGTTCTGAAAAAATGAGGCCAAATAGTGGAAAAATCGGCCATGTAAAAAAGCGCGCTGGCGCTGCCAAGATAGATGGCGATACCGCCTAGCAATGCAGTTGGCTTTTTATGCCACCTCTGCTTTGAAGGATAGGCAATCCAGCCTTTTCTCAGCGCAATTCTACGAACCACCGGTGTGGCAACCAGACATAATAGAAATGCTGATGAAGGTATTAAAACTTGCATCAAATTTCTTTTCTCATGAACGGTATAATTTCCGTAAGAATATCATCAAGATTGACATTAGGTTTAAAACCAATCAGGCGCGCTACTTTTTCAACGCTCGGGACTCTGCGCATCATATCCTCAAAATCCGCTTGATACGCTTCTTCATAGGGAATCAAAACAATCTCTGATTTAGACCCCGTCAGAGCTATAATTTTTTTGGCCAGATCCAGCATGGATATTTCTTCGATGCCGCCGATATTAAACACCTGCCCAAAAGAATCCTCATTTCCCATTAGTGCCATAAATACCCGAACAACATCCTTTACTCCGGTAAATGTCCGGGTTTGCAAACCATTCCCATAGACCGTTATTGGATCATTGCTTAAGGCCTGAGCAACGAATCTGGGCACTACCATACCATACGTACCGGTCTGTCGGGTTCCGATGGTATTAAACAAACGGGCGATGGTAACCTTCAGTCCACCGGTTCGATAATAGGCCAGCGCAGTAAATTCATCCATGAGCTTCGACGCTGCATAGCTCCATCTGAATTTACTGGAGGGTCCATAAATAATATTGTCGGTTTCGACCAGGGGCGCATGGGTGTGCTTACCATAAACTTCGGACGAGGACGCGATGAGAACCTTTTTCCTGAACTTTGCACAAAGCTCGAGAACCTTTTCAGTCCCTTGGATATTGGTTTTAATCGATTCCAGGGGATAGTCCAGGATATACTTCACTCCCACCGCGGCAGCTAGGTGGAAGACAGTGTCGCAAATACCGATTAACTCCAACATGGTTTCGTGGTTGAGAATGGTATCCGTGCGTACAAATATTCTGTCCCGGAAACGATCATCTTTTTGAAGAAAATCGATGTTTTCCAATGATCCGGTGGAAAGATTGTCAATTATGTATACCTCATCTCCTCTCTCAAGGTAGGCCTCGGCCAGATGAGACCCGATAAATCCGGCACCGCCCGTGATTAAAACTCTCATGTATACTCCTTATAAATATTAGGCATGTAGTTGAAATAACTTATCCTAATGTTGGTTGGTTTCGTATAATGTCTTTATGTCGTTCAGCAGTCTTTGCTGGGAGAAGTTGGCAAATGCGAATTCCTTGGCACGCTGTATCAT
>JBAVYC010001195.1:0-11146 GCA_049698595.1 Desulfobacterales bacterium
CATGGAATGATGGAATAGTGGAATGTTGGAATACTGGGTATGAAAAGCGGAAAAAGATCTATTCTATAAAAAATGTTGTATCTACATTTTATGATGATGCCCATCAGGCATCCATTTTCTGCTTTCATCCCAGAAAATATGCCAATATTACGAGAAAATCAATACAATTATATTCGTTTTGATACTCTAAATCCACCACTCCAATATTCCAGAACCCATGATTCCATTGTTCCATCATTCCAATTGCGGAGCGACGCGGAGCTAAGTTCTGTTAATGCTGTATCTTAGCATTTAGCATCACCGAAAATTTTATGATATCCATCTGAAATATAACATTTTCAGTAGGTTACGATAGTGATGAAAACTCATATCCTTTCAACCCAAAAGGCCGAACACCTGTAGGATGTGGTCGGGCTTTTATTTGGTTCAAACCGATTCAATTTTCAATTTCCGCCGGCGGCGGATCCTGGCTAGGTTGTATACTCACAGCTCCTGGAAGCCGGTGTGTCCGTTTCGACGGCTTCCTTATCCCCGATCTCCAGAGATTTATCCAGGATATGAATCGCTTCGTCGATCTCTTCTTCGGTAATGATCAACGGCGGAGTGATCACCAGGGTGTCATACCAGGAAGAAATATAGAGGCCATTTTTCATCGCATCACCGGAAATTTTTCCGGTCATGAGGGCCTTGCCGCTGAACTTTTCTGCCTTGGTATCAAAGGGTTCTCTGGTCTTACGGTTTTTGACGATTTCAAGGGCCCAGAAGTGACCGATTCCTCTGACATCACCGATGCAGATGTGCTTATCCGCCAATTCATAAAGCCTTTTTTTGATATGCTCGCTGGCTTTCTGAGGCAGACCCGAATCAAATAACCTGACGTGTTCAGAGATTGCCGCCGGAATGGCCGAGGCCGCCAGGGCATGATAGGCAAAGGTGTGGCCATGGCAGAAAAGTTCCTCTTCAAAGAAGTTCGCAACCTCTTTCGTCGAGGCGGTGATGGCCACCGGTGTATAGGCCGCGCTGGCCCCTTTGGCCGTTGTCAGAATGTCGGGCAGGACATCCCAGTGTTGGATGGCAAAGGTTTTGCCGGTGCGAAACCAGCCGGACATGACTTCGTCGCAGACGAACAGGACACCGTGTTCATCGCAAATTTGACGTATGATCGGATAATATTCCGGCGGTGGTATCATCCTGCCATTGGTACCCACGATCGGTTCCACAATGATGGCGGCCACATTGCCTTCTTCTTTGATCATATAGTCTATGTACCGGGCACACTGCACATTGCACTCCGGATAGGTGATCCCGAAGGGGCAGCGATAACAGTAATTGTCGGGTGCAAAGACGACCCCATCCACAACGGTGCGGGCCAGTTCCGCGTACCAGCGACGGGGGTCGCCGGTAAATGACTGGCCGACTGCCGTAGCGCCATGATATGAGTGGTAGCGGGAAATCACCTTGTAAGACGGGAACTTTGATTGCCTCAACATTTTCATGGCCGCTTCATTGGCCGCGGTTCCGCTGGTCGAAAAAAAGAACTTGCTGAGTTTTTCCGGAAAAACGGATCGCAGGGCTTCAACCGCCTCTATTAAGATTTCCGTGATAAAACCGGGTGCAACATAGGGAAGCTTTTCAGCCTGCTTGACGATGGCGTCAATAACGACTTTATTTTTATGGCCGAGATTGGAACACATCAGCTGCGACGAAAAATCAATATAGCGCTTGCCCGTGTTGTCGTAAAAATAGATTCCTTCAGCATCGGTAATTAGCAAAGGCGTTTTCCACGCCTTCTGGCGATTCCAGGTCCCATAGGTATGAGCCGCCATTTCCTTGATTCTTTCCGTCATATCACTCATTTTGCCCACTCCTTTATGAATTTGGTTAAACGGTTGGCCTGATTGACACACTTACGATACCGCTTAGCGGAATTTACGATGAACAGGTCAATTATATTGCCGGATATTTCCCTGTTAAAGGGCGGTAAGCTTATCGAGATGGCCGTTATGTTTTTTGCCGAGTAATTTTAGCGCACGGGCCACTTCCGGCAATGCCTTGATTTTAGCAGCGGCCTCCGTGTAATAGCGCACCGCCCGATCCTCCAGCCGTTTGGCTGAAGCCAATGCGTCTTCAACCGTCATGCTTGGACCTGCCAGGCACACTTCGCAATATGGCGCTCGGACAAAATCTTTAATCGGTTCCAGGATCATTTCAGTGACATTTTCCCGGCGGGTTCGCTGCACAGTTTTGACATTTTTTTTAGCATTGGCGGCGAACTGTTCAAAAAGTTGTTTATGATCGCTGCAGGCCGGATTGCCGGCCACGGCTTCATAAAATTCCTGGTCCTGGTTTTCCAGTTCCTCTGCGAAATTCAGTACGCTTCCAAAATTTTCAAGAGGCATCGGATTTCTCCTTTGTGCATGTTGCGCGTTACGGGTGGCGGGTTGCGCGTTACGGGTGGCGCGCAACCCGTGCTGCGTTCTTAGAACCAACGCTCAATGACGACCTTGGTATCTGTAAAGAAATTAAAAATTTCCTGCCCATGCCCTTTGGTATCGCCGAACATCGAATCGCCGGCACCGCCGAAGGGAAAGAAACTCATGGGCGCGGCAATGCCGATGTTAATTCCAACCATGCTGGGTTTAACGCGGTATTTAAATTCACGTGCGGCAGCACCGCTGTTTGTATAGATACAAGCTGCATTGGCAAACCCGCGAGTATTGATCAATTCAATAACCTCATTCAGATCTTTGGCGCGAACCACGCTGACCACCGGGCCGAATATTTCTTCCTTGGCGATGGTCATATCGGGTTTGACATTGTCAAAAACGGTCGGGCCGACAAAAAAGCCATTTGGAAATTCGGTCGATGTATAATTTCGCCCATCCATGACAAGGTCGGCACCTTCTTCGATACCTTTTTCAATGTAGCCCAGAACTCTCTCTTTATGGGCTGCGCTGACCACGGGTCCCATAGCCGTTTTTTCGTCCAATCCGCTGCCAATTTTCATGTCTTTGGCGGCAGCACAGAATTTTTCCAACAGCTCATCGGCCACGTCCCCCACCGGAACCAGGACTGAACCGGAAAGACAGCGCTGTCCGCTGCAGCCATAGAAGGAGGTTATCAGAGACGGCATGCCGGCGTCCAGATCGGCATCAGGCATAACCGCTACAATATTTTTGGCACCGCCCAGGGCCTGGACCCTTTTGCCGGTTGCGCCACAGCGCTCATAAATATATTTTGCCGTGGGTGATGATCCTACGAAGGAGACACCTTCGATATCAGGATGGTCCAAAATACCGTTGACCACATCCCGGGAACCGTGAACCATGTTGACGACGCCTTCCGGAAATCCGATCTCATCGATAATTTCAAAAATCTTGGTCTGGGTCATGGGAACCTGCTCGGACGGCTTGACGATATAGGTATTGCCGGTGACCAGCGCATAGGGCAGAAACCACCAGGCCACCATGCCCGGAAAGTTGTAAGGTACGATTCCGGCAAAAACCCCCATGGGTTGACGATGGCCATAGCAGTCAATGTTCGTGGCAATATCTTCCAGGGTGTACCCGCACATCAAGGTAGTGACGCCGGTGGCGTGTTCGATATTTTCGATCATACGGCGAACTTCGCCCCGGCCTTCGTCGATGCATTTGCCCTGCTCGGTGGTCAACACCCGGGCAATATCTTCAAAGTTTTCTTCAAAGGCGTCTTTGAGTCGAAACAGGTAGCGGGCGCGAGTGAGCGGCGGTGTGGTGCGCCAATCCCAGTAGGCGTCCTTGGCCGCTTTGACCGCCTTGTCAACATCCTCTTTGGTTCCGTAAGCAACCTGGGCAATTTTTTCTCCCTGGGCCGGGTTCCATACATCACCCATGGTTGTGGAGCTAGATTCCACCCACTCACCGTTGATATAGTTTTTCATTAATGGCAGTGACATAGCATTTCCTCCTTTGTTGGATCTTCTGTAAATTTATATTAGCGGGAAACTTAAAACGCTGCACCCTATCAATTTTTTCTCACTTTAGGCAAATCAAATTTTAATGTCAAGATAATTTTTGTATTTTTCTGCGAAAAATACAAAAATTATGTAAAAAAAATGCGAAATAAAATAATTTTCTGATAAATTATAGCGGTATTAGGAAAATAATTATTGATATATTATTTTTCAGATGGTAGAGATATTCAAAAGGGGAGGATTAAAAATGAAGCGGAATAACTCAGCAGGCAAGAAGAGGATGCTCGATCAACTCGACTGCCAGATGATCGAGTTGCTGCAAAAGGATGGGCGCATTTCAAATACTGAAATCGCAAAAAAAATCGGTATGTCTGAGGCGACTGTCCGGACACGTCTGAACCGTCTTATTCAAGAAGAGTTTATTCAAATTGTGGCGGTGAGCAACCCTATAAAGCTTGGATTTAAAATTGTAGGCAACATTCGAATTCATGTCGAAATCAAGAAGATGGGCAGTATAATAAAAGAATTGAAAAAATTAAAGCCGTTGTGGTTTGTTGTTCAAACGACCGGCGGAACAGGAATCGATACCGAGTTCGTTGCCAAGTCGATGGATGAGCTGAATGAGCTCATTTTCGAAAAAATTAACAAAATTGACGGGGTCATCAAAACGGAAACATCATTGTTCCTGAACTATATTAAGCGGCAGTACGACTGGGGAACTGCGCTTTATTAGAAACAGGCGGAATTATAGGTGTCAGCTTTCGGGTGTCAGCCCTGTAACTAGCCGCCGTAGCGGCCAGTTTGATCCTACTTAAAGACTCTAAAAAGCGAAATCGAATCTTGAATACTCGCCTGCCATGCATAGTGCGTTGGGTATCGCCATCATTGAGTTTTGAATCAAATTGCTAAATTTGCCCCGGACCAGTCTCAAGGCATTGCGGGCAGGTCGAATGTCGAAGAAATGTATTCTAACTATTTTATAAAAAGATTGAGCGCAGCGAAACTATCCTTCGTAATTCTGCGGTTCGATATTCGATATTCTGCAGTTCGCTGTTCCTTAAGCTCCCCCAACACCATATTCCGTTTCGCCCATCACGCCCCATACATCTTTCCACTTATCGTTTATTTGGGATATTTTACCGTCAATCTCGTTTTTTTGACCGCTCCATTCCACCGGGCATTCCCGGGTCAAAAGTTCGATGCGGTCATTTAAGTCATCAACAATCGCATTGAGTTCGTCCACTGTGGGTTCGACTTTTGTTTTATGATCGGCGGACAATGATTCCGTTTTGCGAATGACATCGTAGAGTTTTGCCTTCCATTGGGTTAATTCTATTCTCACGCTGTCACAATATGATTTAGCATCCATAGTATTTTCCTTTCTTATGGTTATCCATGATTCGTCATGGTAAATCCGTGGCGTGTCTTATTGATAAGAGCTTGTCTATGTTTTTCAACCCAGAACGCTGAACCCCTGGCCCAGACCTGGATCATATACGAATTCCATTAATCTGACGGTCGCATCGGTTTGATGGCACTCCAAACGTATTCAAAAGCAGTCGCGCTCTCCGAGGCGTAGGCTACGAGCCGGAGGCCAGGGCAGGCCTGAACCTAACAACCTAAAACTTAAAGCCGGTTAACGGGATGTCAATCAGCAGTGTAAAATTTCAGGAGCTTCTTTTTTTAATCAGGGCGTTGTCTATGGCCTGGATCCACTGGGGTGGGTAAGGCACCTTAAAGGCGGCGGTGTCTTTCTGGTCGCGGGCATTGATAAAATCGACTTTGACAAGGGACATATGCAGATCGACCCCTTTGTGGGTTCGATCGTGGTACACCCGGGCGATACGGTTGCCGGGAATCTGCAGTTCTATTTTTTTGACCCGGCTGCGGTAAAACAGGCCGTCCGGCAGCAACAGCAGGAAACCGGAGCTGCGGCGCGGTTTACCGGGTTCGGTAGCTCTGCCGAAGTAGTTGACACCAAAGCTCATGGCCAGCAGGTTCGGGTTGCCGAAGCGTTCATCGATCCACTTGCGGTCTCGCCAGCGAATGATGACAATGTAGGCAAGAATGCCGAAAAATGCCAGGGCAATGACGATCCACTGCTGGTGTTTAATGATATCAAGCATTATGCAACATTGGGGTCTACTTAAATCCGGATAAATAGGCGATGAGTTTTTTTTTGGCCATATTGTGGCGGTAACCGCCGGTGCTGCCCATGGCGGCCAGAATAGAATCGGCTATTTGCGCATCGGTCTTTTTTCTTTTGCGCATAGACCGGATCCTGTCGGCGTTCAGTTCGATCAGTTGCAAAAATCCTTCCTGGTCCCGGGAGAAAAACACAAAAAACCCCAGTATGAATACCAGTACCGAGGAGATGACGGCCACGTAAAGATCGTGGGCCGGATTCGGGATGATCGCGCGCAGCAGGCTGTCCGGATTGCCCGTGTTCAGCAGCGAATACATCGCCACCAACCCGATCAAAACCATCAGGACATAAATCGTGTATAGCAGAAATCGTGGCAAATTTTGAATATCTCGCGACAAAAGTGACGGGGGGTCTTTAGACCATCAAAGACCCCGCCGGCATGCTTTTGTGGCTGGAGAGGAGAAAATATGGATCGCCCCTCTCGGCTTAATAATTGATCGAAGTTAGACCGGGCGCATTTCGCCTTCTTTCATGGCCGCCCACTGCGCTTCGGCTTCCTCCCAGGCTTCTTCGGAAGCATCCCGTTCCCAGGCTTCCAGGCCTCTTTCGGCCCGGGTGGCACCCGGCAGCAAGTTGTCGAGGATAATTCCGACGATGGCGGTCACCGCCATTCCAGTGCTCAGGATAGCCTGAAAAATATTACCGATAACATTGATCACGCTGCCCTGGGTTCCCCAGACGATGGCGCCGTTGACGACCTGACCGGTACCAACGTCGAAGTGGGGGGTGAACCAGAAGGGTACGCTCAGGCCCGAGAAAAACGCCAGGCCGATGATAAACAGGTTGCGCGAGTTGTTCAGGTTGACGATCTGCAGGTTGGAAAGACCGACGGAGGCGATCATTCCAAAGAGACCGACAAACATGGCGCCGACAACCGGCATGGGCAGGGTTGCCAGGATGGCCCCGAACTTACCGATCACCGGGATAATCAGCATGACCGCGGCACCGCAGCGGACCACCCGGCGGCTGGCGACCTTGGTCAGGCCGATGGACCCGATATTTTCCGAATAGGTCGTAGTACCGTTAGCGGTCTGGAGTATACCGGCAATAAAACAGCCAAGACCCTCGGCACCGAGTCCCCTCGAAATCATTCGGCTGGTCGGAACCGGCGCTTCGGAGATGCGTGCGCAGGCCATATAGTCGCCGATGGACTCGATCATGGAGGCCAGGTAACCGGCCAGCATCCCAAAGACACCGGCCCACAGGACGGAGCTGCCCAGATCGGGGAAACCCCACTTGAACGGGACCATGGGCTGAAAGCTGACCCATTTGGCGGCCGCGACCAGACCGAGTTTGCCGGCCAGGTTGGCGGCATTGCCGTCCGGGATCATGCCGGTGACGGTGCCGATCAAAGAGGCCAGCCAGCCGGTGGCAATGGCCAGTAGAACCGGGAAGAGCATGAATACCTTCGATTTCTGGGAAAATACCTGTGAATACAGGATCAAAGCAATCAGCGTGATCAGCGAGATGATCCAGTTGCTGGCCATCCAGGGGGCGCCGATGCCGAACAGCGCCAGACCGATCATGGCAATCGTGGGGCCGATGACGATCGGGCTGATAATCTTGCGCACCTGTCCCATAATCCCGGTGTAACCCAGCACGATTTCGACAACCGATGCGATCATGATGGCGCCGGCGATATTCTGGATCTGGAGTTGCCAAAGCGGCAGGTCCCCGCTGGCGCCTTGGGCCGCTACCATGCCGATAATGGCAAATGTTGGCCCTAGGAAGGAAAAGGTTCCGCCCTGGACAACCGGTAATTTGTTGCCTAATGGCGACTGCTGGATCAGGGTGCAGAGCCCGGAAGTGAAGAATATGGTTGAAATCAACAATGCCAGTTGATCCTGTGGCATACCGATGGCACCGCCGACGATAAAGGGAATCAGTACAGTGGCACCAAACATGGTCAAATACTGCTGGATACCGAGCAGCACGGCCACTCCCCATTTGGGTTTACTGCCGATCGGATACACTATCCAATGGTCTTTTTTTTCTTCGCTCATTATATCCTCTCCTTAAATTTTTTATTTGTCGCGTTTATTGGGTTGTCTGAAATTGGAAACCTTCACCCCCTTTCAAAATTTTTTCCTAATATCCGAAGTTCTGAAATTAACTATTCTGAGATAAAAATGGATCTTACCCTAACCGTGGTGACTTAGATTATGTGAGAGTTCGGCTGGTGCAGCGATCAATCTGCTGATACGGGCCGATCAATCCAAATAAAAGCTATGCCTAAGAAGAACCCGGGCGGGTCAAGTCGGTGTACATGTCGGGGCGCAAATCCCGAAAAAATTGCCAGCCGTCACGCACTTCCCGGATTTCGTCCAAATTCAGGTCGGCGATGACGACTTCATCTTTGTCCTCGCTGCCCTTGACGATAATTTCACCACGGGGATCAACAAAATAGCTGGATCCATAAAACCGGCCGAACTCCCATGGTTTTTCCAGGCCTACGCGATTGTTGGCACCGATAAAAACACCGTTGGCGACGGCCTGGGCCGGTTGTTCCAATTGCCATAAATATTGGGATTTGCCGGCAGTGGTAGCCGAAGGATTAAATAAAATCTCGGCGCCTTTCAATGCCAGCAGGCGGGCACACTCCGGAAAATGCCGATCATAACAGATATAAACACCTATTTTGGCGTAAGCGGTTTCAAAAATCGGAAACCCCAGATTACCCGGTTTGAAATAAAATTTTTCCCAGAATCCCGGCCAGGTATGGGGGATGTGAATCTTTCTGAACTTTCCAAGATAGGTTCCGTCGGCATCCACGACGGCGGCGGTGTTATAATAGACGCCCGCAATTTCCATTTCGTAAACCGGGATAACCATCACCATCTGATATTTCTTGGCATATTCGGCCAGCCGTTCGACCATCGGTCCCGGAACTTTTTCGGCTGTGCCGTACCACTTGATATCCTGTTCGGCGCAGAAATAAGGCCCGTGAAATATTTCCTGGAGACAGAGGATTTGAACACCTTTTTTTCCTGCTTCTTCGATAAGTGGGATATGTTTTTTGATCATGGCCTCTTTGATTTCGGCCGGAGTGCCGTCATGTTTGGCATTGGAGGCCTGAATATGGGCACATTTTACGATTCTGGACATAAATCCTCCCTCTAATTCGATTTTGTGACAGCTATCCCGGATAAACCGGAAACGTCATAAATGAACTAAAATTTTTTGACATAAACTGCAAAGATTTCAAAACTAAATAACCAAATAGAAAATCAGAGTACTTATATTGTCAACCGTGAAGGCCGTCAAGTTTTTTATGAAATCATCAATTTGGTGAAGCCTCATTATATGCTGTCGATAATAATTGACAATTTTTCTATAAACACCTAAAATCAGCGCTTGTTCCAACTTCCAGGCAGAGCTGATTGGTTGGCCGGTTGAATTATGGGTTAAGGGAATTGTGCATATTAAATCAAAGTGTTGTTCATTTTAAAGCATATAGCTACCAATTTTCCCATAGCCGCAGGTAAATTTACTTTGACGTTTTTACCGACCAACTGCTTAACGATATTAAAAGGAGGAATAATTGTGAGTACTGACGATAAGTTTAAACAAATGAGCAGAGGGCTTGATCTGGCCCAGGCGATTGCCGAAGCCGATCGCTGCCTGCTCTGCCATGACGCCCCTTGCTCGGAGGCGTGCCCGGCTGAAACAAAGCCGGCTGAATTTATTCGAAAATTACGTTTTAAAAACATTACCGGTGCGATTCGCACCATCAAAGAAAACAACATCCTTGGGGGAGCGTGCGGCGTGCTCTGTCCCACTGCCCAACTGTGCGAAAAAAAATGCAGTGCCATGTTTAAGTCGCAAAATCGTCCCGAAGGTGCCGACAACCCCATCCAGATCGGCCGGATCCAACGGTTTTTGATAGAACAATCCTGGGATAGAGATATTAGGATCTTTGATAAACCGGCCCCACGCGATGAAAAAATTGCCGTGGTGGGATCCGGGCCGGCCGGTTTGAGCTGTGCAGCCGAACTGGCCAAAGAAGGGTATCAGGTGACGGTTTTTGAAGCCCGACCTGAACCCGGCGGGGTGCTCCGTTACGGAGTTGTGTCCTATAGGTTTGATATGAATTTTTTAGAACATGAAATGAAAGATATCAAAGCCCTGGGAATAAAATTCCAATGCAATACTGCCGTCACCGGCAAACAGGGCGCCGAAAAACTTCTGCAAGACGGCTTCGATGCCGTATTTCTGGCCCCCGGTCTCTGGGAAGCCGCCAGCCTAAAATCGACCGGCCGCGATATCGATGGGCTGTTTTCATCGGTGGAGTATTTGTCCGCGTTGCGGGATGGTCGCCTGGGGGAAATGGAAAAGAAAATTCACGGCAAGTCCGTGGCAGTTATCGGCGGCGGGTCGGTGGCCATGGATTGCATCGAGTCCGCCGTTAAGCTGGCTGCCAAAGATGTGTATCTGATTTACCGGCGCTCTTACTCCCAGATGCCCGCCGAAGCCGATGAACGCATCGAAGCCCTGGAAGCCGGGGTGCATTTCCTGCTGCTGAACCAGCCGCTGGATTATGTGACGGATGATCAAAACCGGCTGACCAGCCTGAAGCTGGTTCGCACCCGTTTGGGGGAACCCGACGAGTCGGGCCGCAGACGTCCTGAACTGATCGAGGACTCCGAATGGATCATGGCGGTGGATGTGGTAATCGAAGCCATCGGCAACATTGCCGATCCGGATTCGCCCCAATGGTATCCGACGGTTGAGATTGATGACAAAAAACTCATCAAGGCGGAAGCGGAAACCGGGAAAACCTCGGTTGACGGAATTTTTGCCGGTGGAGATATCGTGCGTGGCCCGGCCCTTGTGGTGCAGGCTGTTCAGGACGGTAAATTAGCTGCCCGGGCGATCAAGGAGTACCTGGGGAATGACGAATGAATAATGAATATTGGTTGATTGGTTAAGTGGTTGTAAATATGGATTTATCCCATATTTGCAAAATAATTGGAAACTTCACGTTTTAA
>JBAVYC010001196.1:0-1889 GCA_049698595.1 Desulfobacterales bacterium
GTCAAGGTCTTCGCCGACGGGCTGCCCATCACCAAGACAGCCTGGATGCATGAAGACTACCTCGGCGGCGGGCGGAGCGAACTGGTGATTCCCGGCAAGACCGAGGCCGAGCGGGTATCGGAACTCCATGCCATCATCGGCCACGCCCATGATCGGAGGTTCCAGATCGGGGTCCACGCCACCGGTGACGCGGCCATCGACGCCACCGTGGCCGGATTTGTCCAATGCCAGACCGAGCGGCCGGGCGCTGACCTTCGTCACTACATCATCCACGGCGACTTCATCTCTGCGGCCACGGCCCGAACCTTGGCCAGCCACAATCTGGGCTTGAGCATGCAGCCGACCATAAAGGCCCTGATCGCCGATCAGGAGGAAGGCATTGTCGGACAGAGGCGCGCAGCCTACGAGTGGCCCATGCGGACCGTGCTGGATGCCGGGGTCCATCTCGCGGCGAGTTCCGATGCACCCGTGACCTACCCTAATTGGAGAGAGGGTATTCAATCGGCAGTATTACGAGAGGCCAAAGGCTCCGGCATGGTTAGCGGCCCCGACCAATGCATCAGCGTACCAGAGGCGATCCGGATGTATACGATTAACGGCGCCTGGCAGGACCACATGGAGAAAAAAAAAGGCTCGCTGGAGGTTGGAAAATTAGCAGATTTCTGCATTCTTGGTGAAGATATATTAACTGTCGATCCGCATGAAATTCGCGAAATTCCAGTATTGATGACCATTGTTGGCGGTAAAATCGTTTATGACGAAAGCGGTGGCATTTTGGGCTAAGGGGCGTGGAAGGTTTAGTGAAAAACAACTTAGTGCTAAGGGGGCTTCACCCCAATTGGGATAATGAAAAATCATCTTCTATATATTAATAACCTGCGTACCTATTTCTTCACCCATGAGGGTGTTGTAAAGGCCGTCGATAACGTCAGTTTGTCGGTGGATAGCGGAGAAATGGTCGGTATCGTGGGCGAGTCCGGCTGTGGCAAAAGCGTCCTGGCCCGATCCATATTGAGATTGATTCCCGATCCTCCGGGCAGAGTTGTTGACGGCCAAATAAGCTTTGCGGGCAACAACCTTTTGGACTTCTCGGAGAAGGAAATGCAGCAAATCAGGGGCAATGAAATTTCCATGATTTTCCAGGAGCCCATGACCTCTCTCAATCCGGTCTACACCGTAGGCACCCAGGTGGCCGAGGTGTTTCGCAAACACCAAAAAATCAGCAAGCGCGAGGCGATTGAACGGTCAATCGAAATGCTCGATATGGTGGGCATCCCCTCGCCGGCGTCGCGCGTCAAAGAATATCCGTTTCAGATGAGCGGCGGCATGAGACAGCGGATCGTGATCGCCATGGCCCTCGCCTGCCGCCCAAAATTAATTCTGGCCGACGAGCCCACTACCGCCCTGGACGTGACCATTCAGGCCCAGATCCTCAGTTTAATTAACAACCTCGAACGCGAACTCGGCACATCGATGATATTGATCACCCATGATCTGGGGGTTATCGCAGAAGTCGTCGCCAGGGTTATCGTGATGTACGCCGGCAAGTTGGTAGAGCAAGCCTTGGTTGATGACTTATTCAATCGCCCGCTTCACCCTTACACCCAGGGTTTGATGTGGTCCATGCCGTCACTGGCAGAAGATCAGAACAAGGATACGGAACCCCTCAAAGAAATTCCGGGAATCGTACCTGATTTGGGTCACCTTCCTGCGGGATGTTATTTTTCCCCAAGGTGCCGTAAAAGGATGGAGATCTGCCGGCATGAAGAGCCGATCCTGGTAGAAAACCTGCCGGACCATTGGGTCAAATGTTGGCTTTATAATTAATGTGAACGCTCTTCCCGCAGAGCGAGAGGCCTCAGGAAGCCCTATAGAAAGGGGCGGAGGTA
>JBAVYC010001197.1:0-1825 GCA_049698595.1 Desulfobacterales bacterium
AAATTAATGATATGCCCTAAATTTGACAGACTCCCGGCGATAGATTTCTTGCCACAATATGTAATTCGATGATTATCGAAATCAGTGAAGATAAGCTTTTGATATCACACTGTTTTTAGGGTTGTCAAATGTTCAGATTGATAGCAGCTATCGCTGGTTTCGTAAATCGTGTGATATGATATCCGCAACTGCTGAATACAGATAAGTTTTCGAGATGATCCATCTCATCGCTTTATGACCATCTGAATTAAGTAAGGTTTGATTGCAATGAAGTACCTAAACAATTAGTTCGATTAAGTATTTCGAGCAACTTGGCCCGTTATTCGCTATCGAGCTGCTAAAAGCCTATCTACCTTGGACTTCACCCGCATTTTAATTAAATTTCCCATGCCACGTTTTCCCCTTGCCCGCCACAATTCTAACGCTGTTTGCATCATATGTTCGGGAACTTTGGGCTGGTCTGTATCCGGTTTGCGAACCAGTGATAGTGAATCCATTGGACAGGTGGACACGCACAGCCCGCAGCCAATACAGCGATCGGTATCTATGGCTGCTTTTTCATTTACTACTTGAACGGCTTCCATCTGACAGCGATCTTCACAAACTCCGCAGCCGTTGCAGGAATGGGGGTTGCTGACAGCAAAGAAAGAGGGTGAAATCAAACTTGCCGGTTTTGGATAACTTTTAATGTTGCGGAGCACACCGCAGCAGCAGCCGCAACAACAGCAAATGTTTATAATTTTCTGAAAATTGGTGGGCTGCAGCACCAGTCCGGCTTCATCAGCTTTTTTCAAGATCTCTAAAACTTCCGGATGATCGATTTTACGCCCAAGCCCGTTTTCTATATAAAAACTTGCAGCTTCTCCAAATAAAAGGCAAACTTCCCCAGGCTTATCACATCCTTCTCCCAACAACCTGCGTTCACGGCGGCAAATACAGGGAGCGACCGCAGCCCTTTTCACATTGCATACCAGATTTTCGGCATTCTCATAGGTCATCACTGAGAGTTCACTATTCAGGCTCGCATTAACGGGTATAGTACGCAGTTGTGGAATTTTCCATGCTTCCTTTAAAAGGACCGGAAAATATTCATCCATGTATTTGACGAAATCCGGGTCCAAATCGTTAACATGGAATTCCCAAATTCCCATGAGATATTGAGCGGCCATATACGTTGGCTGATTCTTCTTAGAGTAAATTTTGTAAATAAGCCCTTTTTTTGCCATGGTTGCTAAACGCTGCTCGGCTTCTTGCCTTGAAATTTTTGCACGACGTGCGACCACTTTTGGTTCTTCGGCAATCAGGGTTAGGTGAAGTGCAAGTTCTGCTTCTTCGGGAGCAAAAAGCCTCTTTAGGATGCGCATCTCTACACCACTATCAGTCGGCGGAAATCCACCCGGCAGGTCATCCAAATGCTTTGCCAGTTTTTGATATATGCCTTCTGTCATGATGTCCTCCTTTTCCTTTGCCAGCCAGCGTTGTCCCTTTATACGTCCAATAAGGAGCGCAGTGAATTGACCAGCCCATTCTCAGCCGCCTAAGACCCTCTTTGTAATTATCGTCCATAGTAGGCCATAAGAGATGCCTTTGCTATTGTATGCTGATTTAGGAAGAATCCCACCAAAGCCGGCAATGCTTTCTCGTCCAAATCCAATTTTTCAACTTTAAGAGCATATACCGTGAATATGTATCTATGCGGTTTGTCTCCCTCTGGAGGACAGGCTCCACCGAAACCAGGCATTCCAAAATCAGTTACACTTTGGACACTGCCTTTGGGTGCCAGACCTTTTTGTAGATTTCCCGCATCTGCCTTAAGCTCATCAAC
>JBAVYC010001198.1:0-1722 GCA_049698595.1 Desulfobacterales bacterium
GCTTTAAATATTGCAGGTGCCTGCGGATACCTTTGTCAGTGTTGGGCTCGTTGCTGAAAAGGCGTTTGATGAAACCCGGTTTATTATCAACTTTGGGATCCAGCTCCAGCCCTTTTTCATAATCTGCGATGGCCCTTTCGGTTTCTCCCAGATGGCTATAGGCAGACCCGCGGTTGATATAGGCATTGGCCAATTTCGGACTAATGTCAAGGGTCCGATCATACTCCTCTATTGCTTCCTGATAACGGCCCATAATATTGAGGGTATTGGCCCGACCCAAGTAGCCGGCGGCTTTTTGTGGATCTATTTTTATGGCGCGATTGAAGGCTTCGAGTGCTTTTTCCGGTTTACCCGTATTCAGATTGGAAACGCCGTCCAAAACGGCATCGTCATACTTTGAACCGCCAAGGCCACAGCCGGTAGCCAGAAAGAAAGCAATTATCAGAACTGTAAGTAACCGTTTCATTTTTCGGAGAACTGATTTTCTGTTATATAATGGTTTGGATGAGGAGGCGCAAGCACCTCCTCATCCTTGTTTAAGGTTTAAACGGGGTGAACCATCTAAATGCTATACCCCTGACTGTCCTCGCGAGGAGCCCTCAGGGACCGCCTCATCTTCGTAGATATCATGCTTCAAGGCGTCAAAATCTGTGGTGATGTTGGTCGACATTTCCAATTTGTAGGCCAAAAACCACATCATAGCGATACCCAGAATCCAGAAGGTAATCTGCCAGATCCAGATCGACGGCATTCCGTTGGCCCAGGTTGCCGGTTTGCTGGGATCACCAAAGATCGTGTTGCCGATCACGCAGCCGGGTCCGATGGCAAAAAAGTACCAGGCGCAGGTGACGATCCAGCCCCATTTGATCAGGTGCCGCTTTTCCGGCCCCAAACTGGCATGTTCGCGGATGAAATTGTGGTATCCCATTTTGCGGTCCTGTTCCGCTTTGTCCGGCTGGGTGAAGAAACTCACCAGGATGGCGACCGGCAGGTTGAACAGGATGCCCCAGCCCGCGGAAAAAATCGTCAGTGGACTGTAGCCCCAGGGAAGTCCGAGATCGAACCTGAAGGTCAAGAACACTGCGAACATGCCGCAGATCAGGCCGGCGACAACCCCCTGGCGCGTCAGCCATGGCCAGTAAAGTGTGGCGATCAGGGGCACATACATCATAAATCCGAAAGACGTCGCAAATGCACCGAGCATCACGATCGCGCCCGGCACAAAGGTGGCGAAGATCAAAGCCGACCCGACCACCGCGACCACGGTGATGCGACCCCAGTGGGTCTGTTCGGTTTCGGTCATGTCTTTTTTGAAGTACCGCTTGACGATGTCGCGGGTCAGCATACCGCTGGCGGTGGACATGTAGGCCGCGCCGGTGGACTGCATGGCCGCCAGGGCGCAAATGGCCAGAATGCCCACGGCAAAGGGCGCCGTGTCTTTCATCAGGTGAATCAGATAGGGCACCAGATCGTTGCCCCCAGTGCTAATCAGCTTTCCAAGCGGCAATACGGTGCTATCGCCGTAACTGCTGGGTAAGAAGGCCAGCACCCAGCCGCCCATGGCCTGCAGGGTGGTGAAAATAATGAGGGCGAATCCGATGCCCAAGGTGGAAGCCCACACCTGCTGCAGCGGGAAAGGCTTGGGGTTCTTGTTGGCAAAGGCCCACATGGAAAAGGCCGGTGATGAATGAATGCCCATCAGAGCAAACATGTAGGTTAAAA
>JBAVYC010001199.1:0-2032 GCA_049698595.1 Desulfobacterales bacterium
GCCGAATATCGAGTCTTTTACATATGGCGCGACAACAAAACATTTGAAAAAATACGGCCGGGCAAATGAATTTGAAGGCGTCCCCGGCATCTACGTCGACGATGTCATCGTCGACCTTCCGCCGGAAGTACTGGTATTGCGGCCGGCCAGCCTGGTAGCCGGCATTGGATGCAACCGCAATACCGCCATGGAAGAGATGAAGGCGCTCCTGGAAGATGTGTTGGCAACACATCATCTGGCGCTATCCTGTTTAACGTCATTGGCTTCCATTGATGTGAAATCCGATGAAAGCGGGCTGCTCAGCTTATCTGAAAATCTCAACCTGCCGCTTATTTTCTACAGTCGGCCGGAACTGAACCAGGTTAAAGAAATAAAAAATCCATCCATTGTGGTGGAAAAACATGTAGGGGTAAAAAGCGTATGCGAAGCATCAGCAATTCTGACAGCCAGGGGCGGGGCACTGATCGTTCCGAAACAATTGACGAAAAACGTGACGATAGCCATCGCACGAATCAACTTTTTGTCGTCGGAATAGGGCCGGGCAGTCCGGATCACTTAACCCGGCGGGCCGCCCATGTTCTCGCCACGGTTGAGGTCGTAGCGGGCTATAGTACCTATATCGATTTAATCCGCCCCCTGATCGACGGCAAGGAGATCATCAGCACCGGCATGACCAAGGAAGTCGCGCGGGTTGAAGGTGCCATCGAGCAGGCCCGGGCCGGTAAATCCTGTGCCATTGTCTCCAGCGGAGATCCGGGAATTTATGCCATGGCCGGCCTGGTTTTTGAAACCTGTAAAATCAAAGGCATCGCAATTATGCCGCCGGGTTCAGATGCCAGGGTCGCTGATGATAGAAATGGCCTGAGATTAGAAGTCGTGCCCGGAATACCGGCCCTTTGTGCCGGTGCGGCCCTGCTCGGCGCGCCGCTGACCCATGACTTTGCAGTCATCAGCCTGAGCGATCTGCTGACGCCCTGGGAACTCATTGAACAGCGCCTTGAAGCTGCAGCGCGCTCGGATTTCGTCATCGTATTGTACAATCCCAAAAGCAAAAAAAGGAACTGGCAACTGGGAAAAGCCCGGCAAATCATACTGCGGCACCGTGATAAGAATACCCCCGTTGGGGTTGTTGCGCGAGCCATGCGTGAGGAGCAAAATATTGACATCTTGACCCTGGATAACCTGCATACCGCCGAAGTCGATATGCAAACCACCGTGTTTATCGGCAGCAGCACTTCGAGTGAATACATGGACTTTATTTACACACCCAGAGGGTACGCTAAAAAATATGAAATTCAGAAATGAAGGATCAAAATGACAGTGTCAGGAAGAAATATTAAAAAAGCCCCCTGTCTAGCGGTTTTTGGAACCGGTTCAGATGTGGGCAAAAGTATCGTCGCCACCGCTCTGTGCCGAATATTTGCAAACCAGGGGATTCGGGTGGCGCCTTACAAGGCCCAGAATATGTCCAACAACTCCGGCGTTACGCCCGAGGGTCTGGAAATGGGCCGTGCCCAAATCGTCCAGGCTGAAGCCGCCAAAATTCCGCCCCACGTGGATATGAATCCTATATTGCTGAAACCCACCAGCGATATCGGCTCCCAAGTCGTCCTGTTGGGAAAAGCGGTGGCGAACAGCACGGCCAGTGAGTATCACACGAAAAAGGAACGCCTGTTCGCCACTGCCGGCGCCGCCCTGGACCGCTTGCGCTGCGAATATGATCTGGTTGTCATGGAAGGTGCCGGGTCTTGTGCCGAAGTGAACCTCATGCCCCATGATATCGTCAATTTCCGGATGGCCGAATACGCAGACGCGCCGGTGATTTTAGTCGCCGACATCCACCGCGGCGGGGTGTTTGCCCAGATCGTCGGAACCCTGGATTGCCTCGAAAAGGCCAATCGAAGCCAGGTCAAAGGATTCATCATCAACCGGTTCAGGGGGGATATCAGCCTTTTTGAAGACGGCATCCGGTGGATAGAAAAAAAGACCCGCAAAAATGTATTCGGTGTGCTGCCATGGTACAACCACATCC
>JBAVYC010001200.1:0-2868 GCA_049698595.1 Desulfobacterales bacterium
ACCCAGATCGATCTTGTCGGGGTGCGCGACTATGAAATCGCCGTGGAAGTGTCGGAGGAAAATTTGCGCCGTTACGGACTTTCATTTGATCAGGTCGTCAGTGCAGTGCGGTCCGGCAGTATCGATCTTCCGGGCGGTCAAATTAAAACCGGCCAGGGGGATATTTTGATTCGGGCCAAAGGTCAACTCTATACCGGTCGCGAGTTTGAAAAGATTCCCCTGATTACACTGAATGACGGCACTGTGGTGAGGCTCGGTCAAGTTGCAAAGGTGATCGATGGATTTGAAGATTTGGATATCAGGACCCGATTCAACGGAAAGCCGGCTGCCATTGTCCAGGTGAGCCGAACCAGCGAGCAGGATATCATCGAGATCGCCAAAATTGCCCGCGGTTATGTGGCGAAACTGAAACATGACCTTCCTGAAGACCTTGATTTCGCCATCTGGGCAGATGTCTCGACGATGGTGGAGAGCCGTATCGATCTGATGCTGCGCAACGGCCTGCAGGGTATTCTGCTGGTTTTTATTGCCCTGGCCCTTTTTCTAAATCTGCGTCTGGCATTCTGGGTGGCTATCGGAATTCCAATTTCTTTTATGGCGGCCTTCATTGTTCTGAACGGATTTGATCAAACCATTAATATGATCTCGCTGTTCGCCTTTATTATGACCCTTGGTATTCTGGTGGACGATGCCATTATTGTCGGTGAAAATGTCTATTCCCACTACAGCCGGGGTAAATCCCCCGCGCTGGCGGTCATCGACGGTTTGAAGGAAGTCGGCGGACCGGTGGTGATGGCGGTCAGCACAACGGTGGTGGCTTTTTCGCCATTGCTGTTTATTGCAGGCCTCATGGGTAAATTTATTGCCGTAATGCCCCTGGCCGTTATCATTATCCTGATCGTATCCCTCGGCGAAGCCTTGATTATACTGCCCTCCCATTTGAACCATGCCCTGGTCCAATCGGAGAAAAAAGACCGCAAATTGACAACCTGGCATGAACGCCTGCGGGAGAAATTAGAGCAAGGAATGCGGGCGGTCATTGACCGGCTCTATTCGCCGGCGATTAACTATGTGGTCAAAAACAGATATTTTACCTTTTCCATCGGCATCGGTGTGTTGATTATCAGTTTGGGAATCATCGCCGGCGGATACGTTCCTTTTGTTTTTTTCCCGAAAGGCGAAAGCGACTGGATCGCAGCCGAAGTCATTTATCCTCTGGGTACGCCCTACAGTTTAACCGAAGAGACCATTGAGTATCTCGAACGAGAATCATTTGAACTCAATACAGTGTTTTCCGAGTTTTCAAAGCATAACGGTGGATTGGTGAAAAACACCTTTTCAATTGTGGGTGCAATTCCCCGACGTGACTGGAAACCTCCTGAATATGGCGGTCATGTCGGACAAGTGTGGCTCGAGCTGGCCTCCTCAGAAATCCGGCAGGATATTTCAACCCATACCATTCTGAACAAATGGCGCGATTTGATCGGAGAAATCGCGGGAGTCGAAAGGCTGACCTTTGCCACTCTGGAAGGCGGACCGGCCGGCAACCCGATCGAGATTCAGCTCAGCGGTCAGGACTTTGATCAACTCAAGCAAGCCGCCGCCGAATTGGAAACTGAATTGGCAACCTATCCCGGAACCTTTGACATTTCCAACAATTTCAAACCCGGTAAGCAGGAAAAAAAAGTTCGGATAAAGGAGGGATCCCGTTCCATCGGCGTGACCATGCGCGATCTTGCCCGGCAAATTCGGCAGGCATTTTACGGCGAAGAAGCATTGCGCATTCAGCGGGAGAGAAACGATATCAAGGTCATGGTTCGTTATGCCGACGAAGAACGACACAGCCTGGCCGGGATCGAAGACATGCGCATCCGTACCCCCGATGGCCGTGAAATCCCGATTGAGGAAGTTGCCGATGTAACGACCGGCAGATCCTATTCCGTTATCAGCAGGGTGGATCGCAAACGAACCATTACCGTTATTTCCGATATTGATCTAACCATTGGCAACGCGAGTGTCATCACGGCCGAATTGAAGGCCAATTATTTACCGGCGCTTGCTGAGCGTTATCCCGGAATCGTTTATGACTTTGAGGGCCAGGAGAAAAGGACCAGCGAATCCCTTGACAGCATTAAAAGCGGATACCTGCTGGCTATGATGGGGATTTTCCTTTTGCTGGCCAGCCAGTTTCGTTCCTACATTCAGCCGGTGATTATCATGATGGCCATCCCTTTCGGCCTGATCGGGGCCATATTGGGCCATCTCATCATGGGTATGGAATTTACGATCGTCAGTGTTTTTGGTATTGTGGCTTTGTCCGGAATCGTGGTCAATGATTCATTGATTTTGATTGATTTTATCAACCGGGCCTTGCGCAATGGAGTTGACCTCCACCAGGCCGTGATCGAGTCCGGTAAATCTAGATTCAGGCCGGTTTTGCTGACCTCAGTCACCACGATCGCGGGGCTTTTCCCGCTGCTGCTGGAGCGCAGTTTCCAGGCCCAGTTTCTGATTCCCATGGCGGTCAGTCTTTGCTTTGGTTTATTGGTTGCCACCATATTGACATTGCTTTATGTTCCCGCGCTATATCTGATTGTGATAGATGTTTCCAATGCATTTACGAGTCGGGAACAAAGGCAATTGAATGTGGCCTGCGGCCCGGAGGGGCCACAGGGACCTACGCCCCGGAGGGAAGGTGGCTTCCGGCCCGTAGGGGTTAAAGGGGCCTACGCCCCGGAGGGAATGCGGCCTCCGGCGCCTAAGGGCCTGCGCCCCGGAGAGAAGGCGCAAGTTGCCGACGGTCGCAATCAGTTGCCGGCAGTAGGTAGAGAGCAGAGGGCAGATGCCGGAATTCAGAGAGCAGAGGGC
>JBAVYC010001201.1:0-3527 GCA_049698595.1 Desulfobacterales bacterium
GGATATGGTTGATATAGACGGTAAAAAACTGGAATTTTAAACTCTAGCCGCTAGGAGAAGGAATCCACGATTCCTTCTCCTCTTTTTTATGAATATTTCATAACGCTTTTCAAAAATAAGTTCCGGATTCCGGCAGGTTGGGATGGTCATCGAAATCCCCTTAAATAGAAATTTCGGGAAGTGTGAGGGCTTATCATGCAACTTTTGAAAAAATTTATGATCGCCGTCGAAAAGACCAATATCTTTATCGGAAAATTGATGGTCGGGGTGACCCTTTTGGCGGTAACCGTCATCACCTTTGAAGTGGTCATGCGCTATGTTTTCGGCCTGCCGACAAACTGGGGGCATGAACTCATGACCCTGCTGTTTGCGGTCCAGTACATGTTTGTCGCCGGTTATTGCCACTATCATCGCGCCCATGTGAGGGTGGATGTGTTTTATTCCACGCGTAAAAAGAGAACAAGGGCTTTTTTGGATCTGTTCACCAGTATTTTTTTCTTCCTGTTTGCCGGGGTGCTGCTTTGGACCTGCTGGACTTTTTACTGGAGTTCTCAAACCATGCACGGTGGCGGAACCATTTTTGGTATAACGGTTCCAGGCGAGGTGTCCTTGACCGACTGGGCTCCTCCCTTTTATTCGGTCAAATTCATGATGCCGCTTGGAGCCCTTTTTCTTCTCCTTCAAGGCATCGTATGGTTTATTCGTGATTTACATATTGCTGTGACCGGGAAGGAGATGACATGAGTATTGAATGGATTACCATATTAATGTTCGGGTCCTTGTTTTTTCTTCTGGGCCTGGGGTTGCCCGTGGCCTTTGCCTGCGGGTCGGTGGGGGTTATATTTACCGCCTTGCTTCAAAGCCCGGAAGCCGTCAATCTGGTCTCCACCCGTATCTTCGGATTGATGATGAATTATCTTCTGGCGGCCATTCCTTTGTTTATCTTCATGGCCTGCGTCCTGGAACGATCCGGTATTATCGAAGAGCTCTATGAACTGGTGTATCAATGGATGGGGGCCATCAAAGGCGGCGTGGCGTCGGCGACGGTTATGGCCTGCACCCTGCTGGCTGCGATGGTGGGCGTCATCGGGGCCAGCGAGGTTACCATGGGCGTTATTGCGCTGCCCCAGATGCTCCAAAGGAAATACGACAAGTTTATCGCCTGCGGCTCTATCCTGGCCGGCGGCACGTTGGGGATTCTTATCCCGCCCAGTGTCATGCTGATTGTTTATGGGTTGGTGGACAACAGCTCCATCGGTCGGCTTTACGCCGGGGCCATCATGCCCGGAATCATGCTGTCGGCGATGTTTATCGGATATGTAACCCTAAGATGCTATATAAATCCAAAGCTGGGACCACCGGTTCCGAAAGAAGAAAGATTGCCCCTGTCCAAGCGGTTAAAGCTTTTGGTGCGGATTATTGCGCCCGCCATTCTTATCTTTCTGGTTCTGGGCACCATTTTCACCGGGATTGCAGCGCCCACTGAGGCAGCCGGGGTGGGTGCGGCCGGAGCAATTATTCTGACCAGTCTCCAGCGCAAGCTCAGCTGGAAGGGTGTGGTTCAGGCCGCCGAGAATACCCTGAAATCCTCGGCCATGGTCATGTGGACCATTTTTGGGGCCAACATCTTTGTGGGTCTTTATGTGATGGTAGGCGGCGGCGAGTTCGTTACGCAAATGTTGCTGGGCTCCGGACTGGGCAAATGGGGCATCATACTTATCATGCAGGGAATATTGATTTTCCTGGGATGTTTCATTGACTGGGTCGGCATTATCATGCTGTGCGTTCCCATTTTCGGCCCCATCGTCCGCCAGCTGGGATTTGACCCGGTCTGGTTCGGCGTGCTGTTTGCCACCAATCTTCAGATTTCCTTCCTGTCACCGCCTTTTGGATACGCGCTTTTCTATCTCAAAGGGGTGGCACCGCCCGAGATTTCAACCACGGATATCTGGAAGTCTTCGGCCCCTTTCATCGGCCTGCAGGCTATCGGGGTGGCTCTTGTGATGTACTTCCCGCAAATCATACTGTGGCTGCCGAGCCTGCTGTATTAGGTGGTTTTATTGCTTCCCATGATCGTTTGTGGCAGGCGTTCCGTCAACCGCGGAACGCCTGCAAAAGTCCAGAAGCGATGGAATCATGAAAAAATCCAAAATTTCTAAGAAAGACTACTATTATCAGGCCCCCACCATCTTCGTGGGGCTATTTTATGCAGCCCTGCTGGCCTGGACCGCCTTCTGCGTATTGCTGATCGGGTCAAAGACGATCAAAATGGGCTGGCCCCTGGGACAGCTGCTGATGATCGCATTTATATTGGCCTATACCTGGTACTTTTCGCTGGGGATCTCAACCAAAATCAGGATAAAGGCCGCCGGGGAGATGGAACTCACCTGTTTCAGGAGAATCATACGCGTTAATGCCAGGGATATTCCGATGGTTGAAGGACCGAGATTCGCGTTCCTGCCGTATGGGTTTATCAGATTTCGGCTTGAGCGTGAAAAGGCCTACTTATTCTGCTGCATTACTGACGAAGAACTCCAAAGGATCCTGAAAACCATGAAAGCTAACAACAGTGAAATAACGTTTAAGGGGGTGTAAATTCCAGGTGTCTAGCCCGGCAAATCTGATTCGAAACCGGTTGTCAATGCGCTAAACGCCTTTAACAGCTCTGATGACGTTTCTACTCCGGCTTTGTTTTTTTTATTGACGAATGATGCGTAATAAAGTAATTTGGTTATTCCAAAAAGATTCGATTTTGAGCTAAAATACAGGAAGGAGAAATTATAATGTTTGTGCTTTGGCCCAACGTTGTGAACATAATTTGCGGTATTCTCGTGGGCGCGACCATCGGGTTTATCATTTACGGCTGCATTAAAGGATTCGAGAACACTTTCCCGGATGATTAATCATCACCGGCGTCTTCCCCAAGTTTTTACCAACAGGTTTAAGCGCTTTACAGACTGCTGCCCGGCGGAAACCACACAACCGCCGGGGGCATCAACTCCTGCCCTGACAGCCCTTTGGTCAAGTAAATCCAAGCACCCAATGTCCACGGTTAATCTGATCTAACGCCGTAAACCGGAGCCACAGGAGTTTTCAATCATAATTGGATAAACAATGATCCTCCGGCGGACTTTGCTCTCAGTGTCTGGTGGTGAAGTTCAAAAAGTCGATAAGGGCCTAAATTCTCTTTGGTTTAACAGTTGACTTTTCGACTGTTATAACCTATTTTTCTGGCCCTTTTTAAAAATGTTTTTAAAAAATCGAATGACCGATCAAAACGAACATAAGGCCTTAAATAACGACCCCAAAGGCCCAACGCTGTGGGGTTGGCCCACATACCTGAGTATCGCCATTGCCGTTGCGATTCTATTTTTCGCGGCCACAATGGTTGATCTCAGGAAAGTCTGGCACGAAATCATTGCCTGCGACAAGCGCTTTATCGTGATCGGGGCATTGGCGCATTATGCGACCTATATCATACGCGGCATGCGCTGGCGGCGATGCTTGACCCATCTGCCCGCAAAAGC
>JBAVYC010001202.1:0-3981 GCA_049698595.1 Desulfobacterales bacterium
CTCTTGGATTCGGTACGTGAGATTGCAGTAACTGCCTACAACATGCTCAGGGGTACTATCGTTACCCGGCTGGACCAGCTGCCGCAAAATGCCCTCGAACTGTTCTTCCGCAACCGCTTTCATGTCCAGCCCATTGGCGACGCTCCGGTGCTGATGAACTATTGCCTTGAGATCGGTGACGTTGAACCGGATAAACTGATTAGCCCTGATGAATACGATGAGATCATAAAAAAGGTTGATGAACCGGTTGCCGCACGCACAACCCGTTTCTTTGAAACGCGCAATCTATTTAAAACCAAAAATTTAAAAGCATGGACTGAACTCAATGCACCGGTCCAACCCCTTTGGCAGATCATGATTGAAAAACCGACTGAAAACCTCGTCCTGCTGACCAATAAAAACCGTGAGGCAACCATCTCTCTCAGCAAACATTTCGGCCTGATAATCAGCGACGACAACATCTATTCGGGCGATCACGGCACCACCAAGATCGACAACATGACCCAGATCATGCAGCGCTTCAGGCAGCCGGCCTATGCCTTCATCGATGATTCGGTTAAAAACCTGCGCGAAATCGACGAGCATTTCAACAGGGAAGAAAAGACGATCTCGCTCATTTTCGCAACCTGGGGCTACACCGGACCGGATGACGCCCGCATAGCACAGGATTTCGGATACCAGGTGGTGACCATTGATGAATTTGCAGAAAAGCTAAAAGCAATGTGACCATATTCTCTCCGGAATAACAATGGATAAAGACGATTACTGGGTTCAAAAAGAGGCTGAAATTGGAGATACCGTTGATGTCAAATTCTATTGTAACTATTTGAGCGGGGATTGGCCTGTCAAAGGCCCCCTAACGGGAGTTCTTTTTTTCAGTAAATCAACGCTGTATTTTCAAAGTTTCCATGCTTCCAAATCCCTGGCATCTCTGTTTCAACTAAGCCGCCAGGAGGGCTCCTCGGAAAGTCACGCCTTCCAAATGCCGTTGAAAAATTTGCGGTGTTCTTTCAACGAGTCACCGAAAAATTTCTGGAGCAGCCTGTTTGCAGCGCCCGATCAACCGTTTGTTATCCATCTCACGGACGGTGAGCAAGAAACGGGGAGCTACCAGTTTAGTGTTGACCGGAAAGAACTGAAGACGATTGTGAGTCTGATAAATAAGTAACCTTATAACTCCAGCATTATTAATAAGTCGGAAATTTATCCATGGATGTCCGTTGTCAGTTGCCTGTGACGGGCGAATAGCTGGATGAATCATTCTCTAATTCTGTCATCTTACTTCCCATGTCTCCAATTAAAATCTTCTCGTTGAAAATCACAGCGACGATAAGAATGAAACCTTTTATAACGGTTTGCCAAAAAATCAATACGTTTAGCATGCTGAGTCCATTACCGATAACGATCACAATCAAGGCTGCGATCAAGGTTCCGGTAATGGTGCCTCTGCCACCTGTCAGGGATGTACCGCCCAGCATAATTGCCACGATGACATCCATAAAAAAGAACTCATTAATGCGTGGATCACCCGCTCCAATGCGGGATGCGGTCATAATGCCGGCCAAAGAGGCCAGTGCGGCGACAATGATAAAAAGCCAAATACAGATAGCGTTGACATTAATTCCCGATAAGAATGCGGCGTTTTTATTACTGCCGATCACCATGGCATATTTGCCTAAAAGTGACTTGTTTGCCAATATCCAGAATATCGCTACGCCAACGATGGCCATGACAATGGGCACAGGAATTCCTATGAATGATTCTGACATCATTGAACTAAAGTGATCAGGCAGATTGGATCGTACAGATTGTCCGTTACACACAACTAGCGCCAGGCCTTTTCCAATAAATAACATGCCCAGCGTTGCGATGAATGGTGAGATGTCATATCTTGCCACCAGCAGCCCATTGACAATACCAAAACATGTCCCGGCCGCCAAAGTTATTGCCGCTGCCAGAGTTAACGGAAGACCACTTGAAGCCAGTTGAGCGTATAAAACACCGCTAAATGCCAGATTACTGCCGGTTGAAAGATCGAAATTGGCTGTCATCATCAAAAGCGTCGCTGCGGAGGCGGTGATTAGCAGCGCCGATGATTGTTTCAGCATGTTGAAATAATTATTCAGCTGCAAGAAGTGATCCGACATAACCGAAAAAATGATATTCAACACGATAAGAATCAAAAGCAGAACAACGTTTTGATTCTTGAAAAAAGCGAATATGTCTCTTTTCGTATTAATCGTTATACCTCCTTTCCAGCAACAACTTCCATGATATGGTCCATGCTGATATCGTCACTATTATGAATGGTTTCCCTAACTGCTCCTTCGTACATCAGAACGATGCGGTCGCAAAGGTTTACGATCTCTTGAAGTTCAGAGGAAAAGACAATGACGCTCTTGCCCTGGTTCGCCAATTCTCTGATGATATTATGGATTTCGACTTTTGCGCCCACATCGACACCGCGTGTCGGCTCATCCATCAGAATAATATTGCTTTCTCTGATCAGACATTTGGAAATGACGACTTTCTGCTGGTTGCCGCCGCTTAGTAAAGCGAGCTGATGATTGCGGTCGCGAGCGGCGATCGAAAACATTTTTATATATCGATCCGCCAGTTGGTTTTCTTTCTGGCGATTAACCAGTCCGTTTTTCAGAATATTTTTTAAATTCATCAAGGGAATATTCTCTCGAATTCCCAACAGCCCGAAGATTCCCTCTTCTCTGCGCTCTTCCGGAACCAGCGCCAGCCCGGATTTCACAGCGCCTCTGACGCCTTTGAAGTTGGCTAGTTTACCGTTAAGGCGCACGACCCCTTAATACTCATGTCCATACAAGATCTGAGCAACCTCTGTTTTGCCGGCACCAACCAAACCATAAAATCCAAGAATTTCGCCTTTAAATAAGTCGAAGTTAATATCCTGCAATTTTCGAGTTCTGACGTTCTGTACTTCCAGGATTTTCTCAGATCGATCACCTTTGGTGGGTATATAACTTTCAGCCACGACCTTACCAAGCATCATTTTCACAAGATCAGTGCCCGTAATTCCTTCAATCGGTTGGGTCCCGACCATTTCACCATCCTTGAAAACACTCACAAAATCACCAATTTCAAAGATTTCGCTTAATTTATGGGTAATATAAATGATCGTTACCCCGTTTTTCTTTAACTGTTCAACAATTTTAAACAGCTTGCCGGTTTCTCCGATACTCAGTGAGGCTGTGGGTTCGTCCATTACCAGCACTGAGCAATCTGCACAAAGCGCCTTGGTAATCTCGATCACCTGCTTTTGAGCGACGCTGAGGCTGCCAACTAACGATTTCAATTTAATCGACTCATCAAATGACTTCAGGATTTCTTCCGCATTTTCTAAATCATCGGCTTTTTTGGGAAACCAGAATTGGTGTTTTTCCTTTCCCAGGGTTAAGTTGCCTTCCACCGTTAATTCATCGACCACGTTTAGCTCTTGGTAGAGCACACTGATTCCACTGGACATCGCATCGCGGACTTTTAGCGGCGAAAACGGTTTGGCGTTCAATGTGATCTCGCCACTCGATTTTTCGTAAGCACCCGTTAAAATTTTTATCAAGGTAGATTTTCCGGCGCCATTCTCGCCGGCGATGCAATGCACTGTATTTCTTTTGATGTCGAAACTGACATCTTTAAGCGCCCTCACGCCCGGAAAATCTTTTCCAACATTTCTGATTTCAATTATATTTTCTGGATGCGTCATGACTAGGTCCCTCCTTTAATACCGATTCTTTGATTCAACACCAATGAAACAATCAGAATCAGTCCATAAGCTATACTTTGGTAAAAGAAAGGGATACCTAATAAAATTAAACCGTTAGCCGAAAATCCGACAACCAGAGCTCCCAGAAACATTCCGACGGTGGATCCTTTACCCCCCATCATGCTGGTTCCACCCAAAATTATGGCGACGATCACGTCGAATTCCATTCCCTTAGCGACGTTGGGAGC
>JBAVYC010001203.1:0-2880 GCA_049698595.1 Desulfobacterales bacterium
GCTATCACGGGTGATGCCCGCAAGAATACTACCGCTGAGCTCGGGAGTGATTAACTCATCATCGATAACAAAAAAAGATGTTCATGGCCCCGACTTCTTCGATGTATTTTCGTTCAATACCAATTGGTCTGCTCGGCTTATGGTCGGTCGCATGATATACACCTCCGGTAAAATAATTCTCAGTGTCCAGCGATACTGCTCAACTTAACTTATACGAATATCCTTCCGAGAGATAGGTATTGGGAAATATTGGGGAAGCAAAGACGATTCCCATTGATTCATCCGCTCAAGATCTCCAATTCCAACTCTCGGGGCAAGAAAATTTTAATTACCTTTGTTACGCTTCTTTGCGGGCACTTATTGAGCGCGGTTTACGATTTTTTCATTTGTAAGGCATATTTTCTACCAGCGGCTCAGCCTTCGGTCTAATCGTTAAGACCGGACAAGGGGCTTGTCGAACCACTTTTTCAGCCACACTGCCCATCAGGGCATGGGAAAGGCCTGTTCGGCCGTGGGTGGCCATGACAATCATATCGGCATCTTTGTCTTTGGCGGCCTCGATTATTTTCTCAGCCGCCGGTCCCACTTTTACAAAGGTTTGGGTCTCAACCGTTAAATTCTTTGGCCAAAAGCGTGGCCCACGAAAAGGCCTCGCAGGATAAACCGGAGAAATCCGTCGGAACCAAAATCAAATCCAATTTTTTCGACATATTAATTCTCCCTTTATTCCGTTTCCCGAGACCTGATAATCAACAGCGGGCGGTCCACCCGATGCAGCAACCCGGCGGCAACACTACCGTAAAAAACTCTGGAAAGACCGTTGCGGCCGTGACTGGCCAGCGCAATCAGGTCCACACCCTCTTGGGCAGCCAGGTTTATTATCTTCTCCACCACCGGACCATAGGTGACGTGGGTTTGGCTTTCGATGTTTTTGTCCCGGAACTCTCTCTGGATCCCTGATAGGTGTGTCTCGACCTGCTTTTTCGCTTGATCGAACACCTTGTCTGTTAAAATCAATGCTGCATCATGTGTGGTGACCGTCTTGTATTCGATGACCTGCAAAAATATAACTTTTGCTTTGTACCGTCTGGCCAGCTCTTCTACATGCGGCAGTATCTTTTCTGCTCTTTTTGATCCATCCAACGGGACTAAAATTTTGCGGTACATATCATCTGCCTCCTTTCGATTGAAATGGTTCCAACCGGTTCTGTCTTGAAAAAGTTTCAGGACATGGTTCAATTTTTTTTCTCAAAATTTCGAAATTATAAGAATAAATTTTTCATTGCTCTGACAGTCTGCTGGGTAAGAAAGATATAATCGTGGGAGATAATTTGCCGCATGCATGCATCCATGGATTCTTCGGTGTTGATTTTCAGGTGCATGTCATTTTGCAGCTCCTTCAACGAGTCAAAATGCGCTTTGAGTTGTTTTAAATGACGTAAACGTGCATCAGAAATACCAGCATGCTTTTCACGTTCAACCAGGCGTTTTTTCAGCATTTCATATGATGCAGTACATTCGATAAAAATGATGTTTGCATCCATGTCTCTTGCCAGACGAATAACTTCATCACGCTGATGCTGGCGACTGAATGTAGCGTCCAGGATAACTGAACCCCCTTTCTCGACAACTTCCTGGGCCAACATCATGAGCTTTCCGTAGGTTAGGGAGCTGGCCTCCTTTGAATAGATTCCTGATTCAAACGGCAAGTCCATTGGCTCGTCTGTCGGCACATCGAGCAATTGTTTGCGTACGCGGTCCGATTGCAATATCTTCACGCTGAGGGCCCCGGCCATTTCCTTTGCAATGGTGCTTTTACCCCCGGCCGGCAAACCGCAAACCACCCAGATGGTCGGCCGGGTAAACTGGACTGCATATCGATAGGCAAGTTTTAAATATCGTTCGGTTTCCCTGATAAGCTTCGACCTCGCATTCGCTAATAGACCTTCTTCTTGAAGATGAAAACAGGTTACCTTAACCCTGACATAGGCGCGATAACACTTGTAAAAGTCAAGCAGAATCAGCATTTCTTCATCTTTGGTATATTCAAGATAAGTGTTCATCAGATGCTGGGCGATCTGAGGATAACCCTCAAAATCGAGATCCATGGCTAAAAAGGCCAGATCGGAGGTAATATCGGCGTATCTGAAACGGTCGTTAAATTCGATGCAGTCGATGATTTTAATCCCATCGGTAAAATAAATATGGCCGGCTCTCAAATCTCCGTGACAGTCACGAATCTTTCCGCGCTCAACGCGACGCTGAAATAACGACCGTCTTCTTTGGAGAAAGGCGCGGGTGGCCGCCTGGATTATCAGAAACATGTGTTCATCGATGATTTCCGGCACAAATTTTTCCGTCTGCCTGAAATTCTCTTCACAATTAATCCGGAGCGTTTCAAGGGAACCAACGGTGTTGATGCTTTCACTGGTGGATGCCCGGGTGTAGAACTTGGCGAGAGCGCCTGCCAACGCATCGATAGGGCCTTTCTCCAGTTTTCTCCGTCGCACCAATTGCAGCATGGAACTTGTTTCCGGGAGTTGGCGCATTTTGACCGCATATTCGACAATACTGCCGGCTCCGGCCATGTGATACCGGCCGTTTTGGAAAGTAATGGGGATCACATCCAGGTAGACATCAAGTGCGAGCCGACGGTTCAGGTCGATTTCCTGGCGACAAAAGTGCCGCCGTTTATCAAGGGTGGTGAAATCGAGAAATTCCAAATTGATAGGCTTTTTTATCTTGTAGGCGAAATTACCTGTTAAAAATACCTTGGAAATATGGGTGTCACGCTGCTCGATTGTGGAAACAGCATGCGGGTAAAAATCCGGGTTTTCCATGGCCTCAAAAATGGCGATTTGGTGTTGCTCTGTCATTTTA
>JBAVYC010001204.1:0-1626 GCA_049698595.1 Desulfobacterales bacterium
AAAATATCTTGACAACTTGGCTGACCTGTTGATAATGTTGCTACTTAGATAGCAACTTATATTGAAACAAGGTGGGCCAGTCATGCAAAATTTACCTAGAAAACTTTACGATACCCCCGTTATTGGATTTTCAAATATGACAGATGATGCTGTCTATGCATTGGAGCGAAGTTTCGGTGCCCACCATTACGATCGACTCAACGTGGTCGTGAGAACAGCCCAGGGTAGCTGGATTACGGATATAGACGGCAGAAAATATCTCGATTGCCTAGCAGCATATTCCGCCGCAAACCTTGGCCATCATCACCCAAAAGTTGTCAATGCCCTGATGCGGGCGCTGGTAGGAAATTATGCGTCGGTTATTTCCAATGTCGTTTACACCGATCCACTGGCGCTTTTTTTATCCAAAACAGCTGAATTTGTTCCTCAGCTTGGACCTCGTTTTGGCATGAACGGCAATAAAGTCATGCCGAAAAACGGTGGCGTCGAGTCCGTCGAAACTGCTATCAAAATGGCGCGGTATTACGGTTGGAAAGAAAAGAACATCCCCGATGGCAAGCAAGAAATTATCGTCTTCAATAACAATTTCCATGGCCGTATGACTACGGTGATCTCCTTTTCAACGCAGCAAAAATATCGTGCCGGGTTCGGCCCTTTAACTCCCGGATTCGTATCGGTCGAATTTGGTAATCTTGATGCCGTCAAAGCAGCGATCAACAAGAATACATGTGGTATTTTAGTTGAGCCCCTTCAGGGTGAGGGGGGGATGAGAATTCCTCCCGCCGGATTTTTAAAAGGCCTTCGCGAAATTGCCGATGATCACGATTTGCTGCTTCTGCTCGACGAGATTCAGGTCGGTCTGGGGCGGACGGGAAAAAATTTTTGTTTTGAGCACGAAGAAATTGTTCCGGACGGCCTCATATTAGGCAAGGCCTTGTCAGGGGGGCTGATTCCTTTGTCCGCGTTTGTCACCAACGCCCGATTGATGGATCTTGCTTTTCATGTAGGTTCTGACGGCTCAACCTTTGGCGGCTACCCTCTTGCCTGTGTCGCCGGGGTATCGGCTTTAGAAGTGCTTGAAGATGAGAACTTGGCAAAGGCATCAGCGATTCAAGGAAAAGAGCTGAAACAAAATCTCATGAAAATCGCCGTGCGGTCTAAGGACATCAAGGAGGTCAGGGGAAAAGGCTTGTTCATCGGCATTGAAGTGAAACACGGGAACGCTATGATGTTTTGTCGAAAATTACTTGAATTGGGTATTATCGTCAATGACTGTCACGGCCACACCATTCGAATCTCTCCACCGCTCAATATAAGTGAGAGTGAACTAGGGTTCCTGGTTGAATGCCTGGAAAAAGTATTTCTAAAATAAGATCAAACCAAAATGTGTTTTGAACACAATTGACGGTTTCGATCAGGCAGACAATACCGAGTCGAAGCGCTCCAGGACCCAATCGATTTCTTCGCGGGTAATCACCAGCGGTGGCGCAACGCGAATGGTGTGGCCGTGGGTATCCTTGCAGAGGACTCCCAGCTCCTTGAGTTTCTCGCAGTATTGGCGGGCCCCACCCCCTTCGGGCAGCAATTCGATCCCGATCATCAATCCTTTACCCCGGACTTCTTTTA
>JBAVYC010001205.1:0-2383 GCA_049698595.1 Desulfobacterales bacterium
TTGCAGGTGTCGATTAGAACCCGATATCCAGTCCCAATATGGGTCCGTGCATCGTGATGTCACACTTGAACTTGTTTCTTCCACTGCCATCTTTGTAATCCTGGGAGAGCGCCCGATAGCCGGCTAAAACCCGTGCGTTATCTTCGCCGAACAAGCTGAATCGATAGCCAATCAAACCGAACGCATCCCAGGCGAAATCGGAGCCAAAGGCGACACCACCAATATCGCCCGCCGCCGTAATGGTCCATCGCTCGGAAAGATCCCAAAT
This sequence comes from Desulfobacterales bacterium, assembly GCA_049698595.1. GTDB lineage: Bacteria > Desulfobacterota > Desulfobacteria > Desulfobacterales > JAFDCJ01 > JAFDCJ01. The sequence goes on from JBAVYC010001205.1 coordinate 269, forward strand.
GGTTCGTACCCCAAGCAGCGGTTCCACCCAGCTCTTGTTATCGCTGACGTCATTTACCCGGCCCTGGAAAGCGCCATCGAAATCGAGTTTGAGATCCAAATCGGTGTAGCGGGCGCCGGCGTAGGCGTCAACAGTCACAGAGGGCCTCTTTTTGCCCGGCGCATCCGCAAGATCCCAGGTGCCCAGCCGGTAGAAGCCGCCCAGCCCCTGCCAAAAGACATTTACGGTGGGATCGATATCGGTGAGGCCAAGCGGTCCGCTGACATTGTTGTCCTGAAGGTTGGAATAAATCGTATCGCCCCACAATCCCCAGTTGCCCTTACGCGCCTCATATGCCAGCATCAGGGCAAAATTCAGCTGATCCCAGATGTCGCTGAAACTCATATTTACGTCCGCTTCGAATCCCTTCACCGTCACATTGCCGTCCATGGCAATTGCCCACAGGTAAGGCGCCACATGAAACTCCCAAGCACTTTCAGCCGGTTTTTCTTCGGCCGTCGCCGCTGGCGCCAAGGCCGCCAGTATGAGAGCAACAATCACCAAAACTAGCAGAATTTTCTCCCGTCTCATCAAACCATATGGTTTCTGATACACGATACTTACCTCCTTAAAAGACAAGGGTTGACAAAATTTCTTAGTGTTTTCCGGCAAGCAGGTTCATTTTATTCTGTATCCAAAACCTGGTCCTTTGGGCCTCCCCTCTCTCCGAGCTGTAGGCTCTTAGGCTCTACGAGCCGGAAGCCGGCCTGTAAGCCGATGAAGCCTATGGGCTGGCCTCCGGCTCGTAGCGGTACGATCCTGCGCCTCGGAGAGAAGCGGGCCCGTAGACCCTGCGGCTCGGAGAGCCAGGTCAGAGATAATGGGCTGTGCCTTGAAAATAATACAAAGTGACGAGTGAACTAAAGTAGCTCAAGTGAACTAAATTGACTAAAGTTTAAAATGAGCTAAAGTTAAGGAATTCTATCTTTTTTAATAAACGACAGAGCGGAGCGATTCCTCAACTTTAGTCACTTCACACTTTAGTTCACTTAAAACTCCTTCAAAAATTTTAGTTCACTCTTGTCCGCCGTTATTTTGGAGGATTAGGCACTTAGATGTAATCAAACCAAGACTCCCTTTCAGGGGGAAGCCAGTGCCGGGCCCTCCCTCTCTCCGAGCTGTACGCTCTACGAGCAGGAAGCTGGACCCGGGTATCTACCGATAAGGAGCAGCATGCTGAACCCTTGCAGTGCTATTCCATCTCGATCGTTATACCTGAGACTCCAACCGACAACGCCACGCCGTCCGCGTGGGTTCTCACCTCGATGACGACGCCGTTGTCATTGCGGATGTACAATGCACCGACGCCTTTGGCAATTGTGAGGCCGGCTCTGGCCTCGCTGTAGCCTCCGGCAAAGTCGGCAATATTATTAAGATGGTAGACGTGTCCGACGGCTGATAGTTTCTGCGCACCGTAGCCGAGGGCGCCCATTCCTTTTAACTTGAATTTATAGACCTTGTTGTTGTAGGCCAGGGTTCCGTGACCGAAGTCACCTTCTATAATCGCCATAAATTGCCATTCTTCAAAGTGAATCGTGCCGGACGGCGGGACTTCCGCTTTTTTTTGTTCTTTTCCACTGGATGCACACCCCATGATTAACGCGATGATCATCAACATGTAAAAAATTTTGCGGTAACTAGTCATTTTAGACCTCCTTTGTTGAGAATACTTCGATTTTGATTGCCAACCTCTGTCACCCCCCCTGTGGGAGTGACAAACTCTATTATTTGAAAAACGAAATCGTTAGCCGGTCCTCATTTCGCGGCACTCGTTTGAATTTACGAAGCCGACCCCAACCTTATCTTAGGCATCCATTTCAGCCATTCCTCTTTGACTTGCGGATACAGTTTGAAAGTTGTATTTTGCTTGGCCCGCTTCCCCATATCACCATTATCCGGTGTGGCAATTGCAATGCCGCCTGCGAGAAGGGACTTCAGCGACTCCGTGTGTATTTTAATAACAACCTTTATGGGAGCCTCCACGATACCTTTGTAAATCAGCCAGACCCCGATCAGAGCGGCGACCAAAGGAAGGATCCAGATGGGAGAGATGCCCTTTTTGCGCTTTACTATGGC
>JBAVYC010001206.1:0-7851 GCA_049698595.1 Desulfobacterales bacterium
CTCGTAGCGGCGTGGCGGCGTTGCGTGAAAAATTTAAACCTCACGCGACGAAGCAACGACGTAACGATCGGACAAGAATTTTTCTTAAGATCAATATCTCGTGGGAGCGGCCCAGCTGGTCTGAACAGCGGCCAGTTTAATCAGAAAAAAACTTTTGCCAATGGTAAAAGTTTAGCTAACCGCAGAGAACGCTGAGCTCGCAGAGGTTTTCTAAATAAAAAATATCGTTTCGTGTGATTTGTCAAAAAATCTTAACTAATTTCAAAAGGTTTAATTTCTTATGATTTTCTCTGCGATCTCTGCGGTGAAATAATACTCACTATGTCGTTTCATACGAGTTATCAACGTATTTTCCCCACCATCAACTTTAGCATCAGACCGCCATGAAAAAGCGGATATGTTTTTAGTTTGAAGGGAACTTTTTTTTCAAGCAGCTTGCCTGGCGCAATCAGGACCAGTCTCCAGCCCTTATATTCACGCGCCAGTTTGTCACAGATGGCCTGGAATATATCCATACTCTCCTGGCGGGTTCCGATTCGGCGGCCGTAAGGTGGATTGATGGCCACCAGACCGGGCCGATCCGTAATATTTCCCGGCACAAGTTGGAAGAAGTCTGCGTTGTTTATGCTGATGGTATCGGATAAACCAAATCGCCGGGTGCACTGTTCCAAATGACGACAGGCCTGCGGGTCGGTGTCGGACGCGAAAATCAACGGTCTTTCAGGCTGTACGAAGGAATCCTCAAACTGCCGTTTCAGGTAACCGAACCGCTTCGCCCGGTAAGCGGGCCATTGCATGAAGGCAAATTCCCTGAACCAGCCGGGAGGTATCTTTTTCGCAATCAGGGCGGCTTCCAGGGAATAGGTTCCGGCACCGCACATGGGATCTACCAGGGGCTCTTTCCCGGAATAACCCGCTATCAATAAGGATGCGGCGGCCAGGGTTTCCCTCAGGGGCGCCTTGCCGGTGTGTTTTTTAAGGCCCCGTTTGTACAGATTATCGCCGCTGCTGTCCATCGAGACTGTAAAACGATCATCGATGCCGCGCACAAAAACCTGCTGCGGTGATGTCGGATCCGGACCATTCTCGTCATTAATGGCAATTGCGGGCAGACCATTGGAAATGCTTTCCCGGAAGCGTTTTTCAATGGCGCCGGTATGATAAAGCCGGCAATGTTTGACGGTTGCATGGATATTAAGGGCGCTATGCCGAGAGAGATAGAGCTCCCAGGGAATCTCGGCCAGTCTTTTTTCGAGCTGTTTGAAATTGCTGGCTTTAAAAGCGTCAAGGCGCAGAAGGATGCGGTTGGCTGTGCGCAAATTGAGGTTTGCCAGATAGCAATCGTCCAGGCGTCCTTTAAATTCAACGCCGCCCGGGATTACGGTCGGCTGCTCAACGTTGAGCGCAAGTGACGTCAGTTCTTTTGCGCAAAGAGCTTCAAATCCGGGCGAACATGCGATAAAATAGCTCCGTGTCCGGCCGATGACATGTCGTTTGATGCGTTTGGAAAGCGAGGTCTCGGTTTGCATGGGGTGAATTCCAGGGGTAATTATTTTAACCTAAAGCGATCGGTTCTGGGTTCAAGGTTCAAAGCAATGTCATTAAGGCTTGGTGTTACCCATGTGGGAGCGGCTTTCCAGCCGCGATTAAATCTTTATAGAGGAAAGCTATAGTTTTAAGCAAGCAAGAACTTCGTTTGACATTGTTATTGGTTTACGGTATCAAAAACCGAAATTGCAGCAGTTAATTAAAAAGGAGGGAATAATGGCAGGAATAAATAAGGTGATTTTGATTGGAAATCTGGGAGGTGACCCTGAGGTTCGTTACACACCGAGCGGCGTTGCGGTTGCCCAGTTCAACATCGCAACCTCGGAGGAATGGAAAGACAAGGACTCCGGTGAAAAAAGAGAGCGCACCGAATGGCACCGCATCGTGGCCTGGAGAAGGCTTGGTGAAATTTGCGGGGAGTATCTTTCCAAAGGGCAACAAGTTTATGTTGAGGGGCGTATCCAGACGAACACCTGGGAGGATAAGGAGGGGAACAAAAGATACACTACCGAAATAATTGCCAACACTGTCCAGTTTCTCGGTAAACGGGAAAGTTCTGAAAGTGCCAGGCCCCGGAGCACAACGCCTGCGGATTATCAAGGAGTGCCGGCTCAGGGGCCCGCAGACGATGATATCCCGTTCTGAGGACCTTTGCGGGCTTTATCTGACGACATGTTGCAAGGAATGTAAGGTTTCAGCAATTAATATTGAGCGTTCTATTTAATTTAACGGTCAACCGCCGGATTTGACGGCGTTGAATTTTTTGGGTGAACCCTTGCGATCGATTAGCGGAGAAATGTCTGGCAAATTCACCTGTCGCAACACCTTTGTCCCTTAATGGGAAAACCATTACCGGCCGGCAAGAGCACCGCGACACAGTTTCTGATTAGAAAGTCTCAACCTCCTCCACAGCCACTTTGACGACATTTTTGACCTCCATGTTTTTCTTTGCATACTCAGCGGCTAATTGATCGAAGAGTTCACCCGAGTTGAGGATAGTGCCTTGCCCCCAAATGCGGCAGCCCTTTCGCGCTTCTGCATCTAAACAGATGACGGCCACCTGGGGATTCTCCCTGATGTTGGCGACGGTTCGGGGCGAGGCAATGTCTGCAAATACAACATGATCATCATCCAAGACCCGCATCGATCCCTTAGCTGAGACATTGGGTTTTCCGGTCCTATTTGCGGTAGCCAGCAACGACGGGCGTATTTCTGCGATGGCCTTTTTGGCTTCGTCCGTGAGTTTTGTCATAATAACCTCCTCATTTTCATTTCCTTAAATTCCCTTTTGGGTAAGGGAAGATAGGATAATGCCGCTGATGTGTCAATGCCAAGTTCATATATGCTTTTCCAATAGCATTTATTTTCACATTTTTTGTTCGAATTAATTGTGATGCCTCAATAAATTGGTCTACAACTGACGCGAACGCAAAATTCGCAATTTTTTCTTGATATGCACAAAAACCAATTCCTAATCTTTTGAGGAGAAAATGGATTACAAACTTTCTGAACTGATAGATGTGGAAAAAAGCCGTAGCTTGCTTGAGAGCTTTTGTGAGGCTGTCGGTATCGCCTCGGCCATTATAGACCTTGATGGCAATGTGCTCATTGGCGTGAAGTGGCAGAAGATCTGTACAGATTTTCATAGGGAAAACGAATTTACCTGTAAACGATGCATTGAGAGCGACACCGAGCTTGCCAACGAGTTGAGTAGGGGCAAGAAATTTTCTCTATACAGATGCAAAAACGGTATGACCGACGCAGCCTCACCTATCATTATCGAAGGTCAACATGTTGCCAATGCCTTCGTAGGCCAGTTCCTCCTTCACGCCCCCGATAAAGAATATTTCAGGGCACAGGCCGCAAAGTATGGGTTTAACGAACAGGAATATCTGAATGCATTAGGTGATGTTGCTATTATCTCTGAAAAAAAGGTTACCCCCATTATGGATTTTCTTACGAGCTACGCTGAAACAGTGGCCACAATGGGTTTAGATAGTATCCGAAGAAAAAAGTATCAAGAAGAGTTATTGTATCATCGAAAAAATCTTGAAGAGATTGTAAAGGAGCGAACAGCGGACCTTCGCGCTTCAGAGGAAAAATCCCGCTTGCTTTTAGAATCCGTAGGCGAGGGCATATTCGGCGTGGGCTTGGATGGGAAAGTAGCCTTTATTAATCCGGCAGCCAACCGAATGCTGGGCTACGATCCCGATGAACTTATCGGCAAGGAAATCCATGCAAAAATCCACCATTCCTACGCAGACGGGTCGGCTTACCCGAAGCGCCAATGTCCCATGTACTTAGCCCGTGTCGACGGCACCGACCACCACATTGCCGACGAGGTGCTGTGGCGAAAAAACGGCTCGTCGTTTCCCGTCGAATATACCAGCATGCCCATAAAGAAAGATGAGAAGGTCGTCGGGGCGGTTGTCACCTTTATGGATATTGCGGAGCGTAAAAAAGCCCAAGCAGAGATCGAAGAATTAAGCCGCAACTTTTCCGATTTTCTTGAAAGCACTTCAGACCTGGTTTACCTCAAAGATACCGATTTGCGTTATATGGCCTGCAGTAAGCCTTTATCGGATATGCTGGGATACACCGACTGGCGGGATATTATCGGAAAGACTGATGCAGAGGTGCAAAATGAGAATTCCCGCATACGATTCAAAGAGAAACCGGAAAAACAGATTATCGAAGAGGGTTCCGTAATAGAGCTAACAGAAGATATTATTAAGGTGGATGAAGAAACCGGGTGGGTGAATACGATCAAGAAACCGCTAAAATCCGGTGATGGCAAGATTGTGGGTATTCTAAGCATATCACGGGACATTACCAAGATGAAGCACGCTGAAGAGGCTTTGGAGAAAGCCAAAGAAGTGGCAGAGGAAGCCACCAGAGCCAAGAGCGAGTTTCTGGCCAATATGAGCCATGAGATCCGTACACCCATGAACGCTATCATTGGAATGAGTCATCTGGCCCTAAAAACCGATCTGGACCACAAACAGTATGACTATCTGAAAAAGATTGATGCTTCAGCCAAATCCCTCCTGGGCATCATCAACGACATATTGGATTTTTCGAAGATAGAAGCCGGAAAGTTAGATACAGAGTCAGTGGATTTCCAACTGGAGGAGTTACTCGATAACATTGCGACAATCGTCGGCGTTAAGACCCAGGAAAAGCAACTGGAATTGCTTTTTAAGACAGATCCTTCCGTTCCATCTTCTTTGGTAGGTGATCCATTGCGACTTGGACAAATTCTTACTAATTTGTCAAACAATGCCGTGAAATTTACAGATAAGGGTCAGATCATAGTTTCCACCGAATTGATCAAAGAAGGCAACACACAGGTTACCATAAAATTTTCGGTTCAAGATACCGGCATCGGCATGACCGCCGAGCAAGCGGCCAAGCTATTTCGACCATTTGCACAGGCAGATTCCTCGACCACCCGCAAATATGGCGGCACTGGTCTGGGATTAACAATTAGCAAAAGACTGGCGGAGATGTTTGGCGGAGAAATCTGGGTGGAAAGCAAGCCGGGCCGGGGTAGTACTTTCAGTTTTAGCGCCAACTTCGGTCTAGGAAAAGAGAAGGCCAAAAAACAATATAAACCCGCATCCGAACTTCACGGCCTGAAAGTTTTGGTGGTAGACGACAACCCCACCTCAAGAGAAATTTTACAGGAGATGCTGGAATCTTTTTCTTTTGAGGTCACAGTGGCCGCATCCGGACCAGAGGGAATCTCAGAGCTTGAGAATGCGAAGGAAGATAGACCTTTCGAGCTGGTTGTTATGGATTGGAAAATGCCGGGTATGGACGGTATTGATGCATCCAGGCGGATTAAAAACCATGAAGATTTGAACAAAATTCCAGCTATCATTATGGTGACTGCTTATGGCCGGGAAGAGATCATGCAGCAGGCCGAGGATGTAGGACTTGAGGGTTTTCTGCTTAAACCGATTAATTCTTCAATCCTATTTGATGCGATCATGCAGGCTTTTGGTGAAGCGGAGCCCGAAACTTTTAGGGTTTTGGAGAGACATGAACAAGAAGCCGAGACTGTAGAACACATCAAAGGCGCACTTGTGCTGTTGGTCGAAGATAATGAGATTAACCAACAGGTGGCCAAGGAGATTTTAGAAGGTGCCGGCCTGATTGTTACCTTGGCAAATGATGGTCAGGAGGGCGTTAATGCGGTAAAGGAAAACTATTATGACGTGGTGCTGATGGATATTCAAATGCCGATAATGGATGGGTTGACGGCTGCTCGTGAAATCCGAAAAGACAAGAACTTTAAGGATCTGCCAATTATCGCGATGACAGCTCATGCAATGGCCGGTGATGAGAATAAAAGTTTGAAAGCAGGCATGAATGGCCATGTTACCAAACCGATTGACCCAGATCAGTTGTTTTCAACTCTGCAAAAATGGATAAAAACGAGTGCGGAACGCGTCCAAGTCCAACAATCGCAAGTTTCTGTTGAGCAACCTGAGTTGGATAATGCAGTCCCGGCAGACAATGAACTTCCGGAATTTTTATCGGGATTTGATTTGGTAGATGGATTAAAGAGATTGCAAGGAAACAAAAAACTTTACCGGAAGTTGCTTTTAAGTTTTGCTACTGATTACAATTCGGTAGCAAATGAAATTCGGCAAGCGCTTGATGCTGACGATTTTGATCAAGCCCATAGCCTGGTCCACAATCTTAAAGGATTAGCCGGTAATCTGGCAGCTAAAGACTTGCAGGAAGCCGCGGTGAATCTGGAAAAACTCGTCAAAGGAATTGAAAAGGAAACCCCGTCAACAAAGGAGCTAAATTTAAAATTCTCAAAGTTTGAAAACTCGCTCAATCAAGCCCTGGAATCGGCCCAAGGCCTTGGTGTATCCGCTAAAGAAAACTTCGACAAACTATCCACTGAAGCGCTTGTAGATATTCCCGCTGAATTATCTCAGGATATTGCCAAACGAATTCACGATGCGGCTGAAATGGGAGATGTCACGACGCTAAATGCCATCGCAGAGGAAATTAAGGATCAATCAGATTCTTGCATGCTGCTCAGCAAACAGATTGTTCAGATGGCGGAAGACTTTGACTTGGATGGTATTCAAAGATTAGCAGATGACTTGGAATCATGCTAATTATCCAAATTTTTTGGATTGTGTAGCTCAATGTGAAAAATAGGTGAATTTTGGATGCGCAATATTCCAATAGTTTTCAAAGCATTTTATTTTCCTCGTACTGAGCACTACGGCTATGATCCGACAATAATGTGGATGTTTCGGTGGTGCAGAATGCCAAAAAAAATGCTCAATTTATAATGAACACCGAGATATTGGCAGCCATGGCAAGAAGTCCTCGGTTGTGATAACCAGACGAACTGAACCGCTTCGCGGAGACTGTTGACCCGCTGGCTGGATTTTAGCGATTTTGCATATATCTCAATCTATCCCAACCTGGCGTTAACCTGTCATAATGGCAAAATACTTGTATATATGAACTGACTTACATGCCGTCATATGTTGTCCCGTTATGAGGTGCCAATGACTTCAAAAACCTTCCGTAGAAGATATGAACTCGACTGGCTGCGCGTATTTGCCATATTGTTCGTTTTTCTTTATCACAGCACCCGATTTTTTAATTTGGGCGATTGGCATGTGAAGAATGTCGACACCTATGTCTGGGTTGAGCTATGGAACGTCTTTGCCACCCGGTGGATGATGCCGCTCTTTTTCATCATCTCCGGTGCGAGCCTGTTCTATGCCTTCGGGAAATCCGCCGGTTGGCGAAAATTCTATGTTGATAAGTTTTTGAGACTGATGATTCCGCTCATCATTGGCTCGGTCACCCACGCCGCCCTGCAAATCTACCTGGAGAAATCGTCGCACGGCCAATTCTCTGGAACATTCTTTTCATTTTTGCCCGAGTATTTTAACGGCGTTTATTTGGCGATTAACATGCCGGGAAATTTCGCATTTCATGGGATGCACCTCTGGTATCTGCTATTTTTATTTCTTTACAGCCTGATCTGCTATCGCCTGTTTGTATGGTTAAACGGAAGCGGTCGGGAGATGCTGAATCGGATCACCTCGTTTTTTGCCATCCCGGGATTGATGTATCTGGGGTTCCCGCTTCCGCTGTTGATAATGAAGGCTCTGATCCCAAAAGCAATTCTGGACGCCGGCAGCGGTGGCTGGGGATTTCTGTATTATATCTGGTTTCTGATAGCAGGATTTATCATTGTGTCCAGTAACCGGCTCCAGCAGCAGATTGTGAATCAGCGCTGGGTATCGCTATTGCTGG
>JBAVYC010001207.1:0-9402 GCA_049698595.1 Desulfobacterales bacterium
GAGTAGGCTCAACCCAACCTACAAAATGCAAAGTGGCCAAGGATAGAACCAACTCCAACTTTTGAAATGAAGTTTCATATAAGAGGTTTGCGCTTGTCATTGTGTCTACTGAACCTTGTCTTTCACCTTAACGCGGGATTAGATCAGGCCCTCTGAAAGGTAGCGGCTGGTTTCAGAGCGAGGCGCCCTATTCATGAAAACGGCGGCATAGTCAGCCGAAACCATCTATACCGCCGGTAAAAAAATAGGTGGCTTTTAAATGGCACCTGAAGAATCAGACCGTTTGGGGGTGAGGCAGCGATGTCCCTTCAGCCTCTTCGGTGCTGAGGAGATTGCTCTCAATATCCTTCCCCTTTAAGTCCTCGTAGGCATTTGCTGCGCCCTCGGGTGTTGTCCGGATAGGGAACTTAAAGCGTTTTATGGTACCATTCCTAAACTTGCAGGTCCACATGACATCTTCGGTTCCCAGCATCGGCATAACTATTTCAAGAGGCACGAAGTCAGCATAGCCCCTTACTTCAATCGCCTGGGTGGGACATATCTTGACGCATGAAAAGCACTCCCAACATTCGCCTACAATCTCTTGCGACTTAGGCCTAGTTTCTCCATAGACGAATCTGAGATTCAAGCTAGACACCCTCCCATGATTGTCAACCAAATTTTCCGGGGTTAGTCCCTGTGAAATCTCTTTTGCACTTATTTTTTTGGAGTCAAAAAAAAATTAATGATCGAATCCATTCAACACTCGGGGTCCTTGTGTAAAAAAATATTACGGCGAATGTGTTATCGTAATCATACGTGGAAGCATTTAGCCATCGATCAGATAGTCTGACTCAATACACAAGCAATAAACAATAACTTGACAAAATTAAATCTACGGTCTATTTTAATTTTATGAGTCAAAAAAGTTTATATGCCATTCGATATGTATCCCAGCGCACCGGATTGACGTCGCATGTCATCCGAGCATGGGAAAAGCGTTACGAGGCGGTGGTACCTCAACGCTCTCCAAAAAACCGTCGACTGTATTCTGAAGACGACGTCCAGCGACTAAAGCTGCTTAAAAAAATGACCAATGCGGGTCATACCATTTCTCAAGTTGCGCAATTAGATCCAAAAGAATTATTGGATCTCGCCCGGCGCAGCGGTGCCGTAATTTCCCGAACGCGAGCGAACAATGCGATGCCGTCGCAGACGCTGGCTGCGAGCGAGCATTGCAAAGCGTGTTTATCTGCGGTTTTAAACCTCGATCCGAATGCGCTGGAGCGTTCCTTTGATCAGGCGGCAGTCGAGCTGACAAGACCCACTTTGCTAAAAGAGGTTATCGTTCCATTATTCGAAGAGATTGGCAGCTTGTGGCGAAAGGGATCTTTAAAAATCGTCAATGAGCACATGGCCACCTCAGTAACGCGAACATTTTTACTGAATCTATTAAGAGCCACCCAGATCTCTGATTCAGCGCCAAAAATCGTGATAGCCACTACGGTGGGGCAGTGGCATGATGTTGGTGCGCTGACCGTAGCTTTGACAGTTGCGGAGGATGGTTGGCAGCCAGTTTACTATGGCCCTAATTTGCCTGCCGAGGAAATTGCGCTGGGGGTAAAGCTAAGCTGTGCACGTGCTATTGCAATCAGCATCACCCATCTACTCGATCAACATTCTTTAGTAGAAGAATTGCGCAAGCTGCGACGATACATCGGTAGAGATTTGGCTCTGTTCATAGGAGGTCGGGCGGTTGCAGATTATGTGCATCTATTAGAAGAACTGAATGCCAAATACATATCCGATATCGATCAACTTTGCCAAGAGCTGAATGCATTTATTAGTCAGAAAGTTAAATGAGCCCCAAAGGTTGGAAGTACCCCTAAACAATTATGGTACGTTGTCCCCGAGACAACCGATACTGCGGAGCAAACCCACACTCGGGGAAGGTTTCATCACGCCCGATAATGTCCAAAAGAAGAGCTATTTTCAAAGTAAATTACCCAGTTTGGAGGTCACCGAAAATACATAATTTCGGTCTGCTGCCGCAGGAGATTTTCCATGTTCAACCATTCCTACATTGTCGAGTTGCTGTCACCGAAAAGCGCGGCGGATGATCAGCTTGAGAGACTTTTGGATCGATTTGCTGAGCGGTTTCGAAGGATCATCGATGCCGGGTGCGGAATATCCATCCCGGACAATCCCATGGGACAGCCAAGGCTGGGCGCTTTGGAGTGCATTAATCGAAGCGGCCTTTCTGTCGATCCCCAAAAGGTTGTGATGAATTTGAACACGTTTCACACCAAAAGCGAGCTTGACGGGTTGCTACAAAAGGCCGCCAAGGCTAACTTGAAATACATTCTCGTTGTCAGAGGTGACGGCGGGCCGCTGTTGCCCAAGCTCGATGCCAAAAGCATTGGCGGCAAACTGAGCGTGGCCACCTCCATTGAATTGATCCGATACATCAACACGGAATATTCCGATCAATTCATAACGGGTGCCGCCTTCAATCCTTACAACCCAATGCCTTTTGAATTAAATCGAATGAAGCAAAAGATAGACGCGGGCGCCAAGTATGCGGTCACCCAGCCGATCATTGGAAAAGACGAAAACGTTGACAGGCTAAAGGAATTAAATATTGCTGTCGTGGTTGAAGCCTGGATGTCGAATAACATCGATCTTCTTTACAAAAGTGTTGGTAAAGAGAAAGACGAAAAGGCAGAAAAATTCGATCCTCTCGCAAACCTAAAAACCTTGCACGAATATTACCCGGAATGTTGTGTCTATCTGTCTATGCTGAGCTTCAAACAGGATTGGCAGGAAATTCTGCCGAATTTTTAACCACTTAACCAATCAACCACCCAACAATTTCTGGATCCTTGGAAATCGGTGTCCTAAGTCAGCTTAACAACTACAAGGGTGACATCGTCCTCAGATTCTGCAGCTTTCCGAAATTTTTTGATTTGGTTGAAAACGGCCTCCATAATATCTTCGGCGCCGGCCGCTGAATTGTCGCGAATCACATCGTAAATAGCCGTTCGGCCGTACATCTGGCCGCTCTCGTTGCGTGCTTCCCAGACACCATCGGTGCCGATTGCAATAATACTTCCGCGGGGATAAGCGTCTATTCGATTTTTCTGATATTGGCAGAGCTGGTCAACACCGAGTGCCATGCCGGAACCCGCAAGCTCCGAAAATGAATTTGCTGTCGGATCATAAAAAATGGCCGGCTCATGACCGGCACGCACCCATTCAAGTATTTTCCGGGTCGGATCTACGGCTAGATAAAACAAGGTGACGAATTGGCCTGAGTCCCCAAAGTCAACGACCAATTGACGGTTTACGTCTGCAATAACCTGTTCAATGGATCCGGGCGAAGCGAGGCGCTGGCGAAGCGCAGATCTAACGGTGGCCATGAGGAGCGCAGAGGAGATCCCGTGACCGGCAACATCGCCCACGACAACGCCTAATTTTTTATTAGCGTTGCCCTTAATTTCAATAAAATCATAATAATCACCACCGGTTTCATCACAATATATGCTTTTGCCGGCCACTTCCAATCCGGCAATTCTGGGATTGCTCTTGGGCAAAAGTGTTTGCTGAACCTCCTTGGCCAATTCCAGAGAATGCCGCAGCCGATCCCGCTCCTTTTCTCTTTTCAGCAAAGCTTCTTCGGCCAGCTTAAGTGCGGTGATGTCTTCATGACTCACCACGACCCGAATCGGCTCTTTTTCGGCCACCCGAATGGACCTTAGATAGAAAAAATGACGACCATCCGGTCCATGACAGGGGTAATCATATAAAAATTCTTTTGTCTCTCCCTTGATCACAGATCGGATGCCGGCGGCGACGTCGCGCGCATACTTGGCTTCCTTGCCGGTGGTCGCATCGCACAACGTCAGGTAATTCACACCAATGGAATCATCGGGCCCTTCCATTTTATTTACCGTCGCGTAATCTCGCCAACCCTGATTGGTCTGCAGAATCACCCCGTATTCGTCCAGAATCGCTATATTGGCAGAAAGGGAATTTAAAACCGTTTTTGCCAAAGAGTCGGAAAAGTTGAGGGGCGCTATCGCCAGACGGCTATCTTTACCTTTGTTGTTCATGTCCTTTTCTGCTTATGATCGAATCCGGCTGTTTTTCCCGGCAGGTGAAAATAGTTTGCGCAACAGCATCAATTACCATAAAAACAAGTTGTTTCACAACACCATTTATGAAATAAAAAAACATGCAAAGAACTTCCCAACAGGCTTATATCGAATTAGCCGAAGGCTACTTCGACCATCTCGCCGAACGTTTTCCGGTCATGTCTGCCAGTGATGAATTTCATTTTCTGCCACGGGCCGAAAATGCCGCTAAACATTATGATAAACTGGATAATCTCGATGCGGATGCGCTTTCAGAAACAACGGATATGCTGACACGTCTTCAGCAAGAATTGTCGGCAATGCGCGGGCAAGATGATGAGTTCGAAAAACAACTGGACATTGACTTGCTGGATGCAAATATCAGTGGATTCTTAATTGAATTTTTGCAAAATCGATCCTGGCAACACAATCCCGTGCTATATCTAAAAATCGCTTTTATCGGACTGGATCATGCGCTTAATAAGCCTTCGACGACTTTTCCGGAAACCATTGACAGAACCATTTCACGGTTGTCAGAGATTCCCCGGGTTTTAAAGCAGGCTGCCGACAATATCGGCACGGTACCCGAGGCCTATTATCAACCTGCGCTCTACATGATCGATGATTGCCGGCAATATCTTGAAGACACCTTCAAGGCTTTGGCAAATAATCAGTCCAAAGCGACCGCCGCCGAGCTTTCAAAACGGGTAAAGACAGCCTTATCCAGTTTGGGTTCGCTGCAACGGTTTTTAAATGACTTAACGCCGGCGTCCGATCAATTTTTTGCCGGCGAAACCCTTGAACGCACCGTAAATGAGCATTTTTCTTGTGTTCGAAGTTTAGACAACATATTTCAGATTGCCGCAGAAAGCTGGCAGGACAACCTCAGTCGATTAGAGGAATTAAGGGCTCACCTGGATCCGGCAAAGTCCTGGCAGCAAATCTATCATGAATACTATCCCCCAGAAATAAGTGAGACAGACACCCTAACGCTATATGCGCAAGAAATTGAAAACCTGAGATCTTTTTTTAAGCAACAAGGTTTTGATGAGGAAGCCTTGAATTCCGCAGTAGAGGTATCTGAGACACCCGTGTATCTCAGATCGGTGCGTGGCGCAGCTTCATTTGCCGCAGCCTATACGTCAAACCCTGAAGAAAGAAGTTATTTTTATATCACCACCCGACTTGCACACCAGCCCGATGATCAGGTGCAAAGATCACTCAAAAAGCGATTTCACCGTGAATACCGGCTGTTAACAGCCCATGAGGCGATTCCCGGCCATCATTATTTGGACTCAATCCGCCGGCGATTGAAAAATCCCATCCGACGACAGATTGAATCACCCCTCTTCTACGAAGGCTGGGCCACATATGCGGAATCGCTTTTAGCGGAGTACGGGTATATGAAAAGCCCGCTGGAGTTGTTGATCGATCTCAAACGCAATTTGTGGCGTTCCGCACGCTGTCAGATCGATGTCGGGCTAACCACCGGCAGAATTTCCAGCGCCGATGCTTGGGAATTATTGAAGGTATGCAGTTTTTCACCCGGGGAAATCGGACGGCAGATCGACCGTTTTCGAATGAACCCCGGTTATCAGGTGTGCTACAGTCTGGGCAATTATGAGTTTGCCCAATTAAAATCAGCCTATGGCGCCAGACTGGGCAACGAGCGCTTCCATGCGCATGTATTAGAAGGCGGAGAGCTGCCGTTTCACTTGATCGATAAACGATTTGCCCGAATATGTCAGGAACAATTTTAAGGAGTAACATATGGAAGATTTTCAAGGCTATCATTCCGAATGGAATCTTGGGAGTCCCGGCGGTTGGGATTATCAGCGACTTACCCAAATCATCGGAAAAGCCGTCTGGCAAAAGCTCAACAAAATCCATAATTTCGATCTGGATCTGGATTTTGATGATCCATTGTTTTCTCCGGTCGACGGCTTTGCAGAGATTGTCGTTGAGTCACACCGCAACCGCAACGGCGACACCCCGGGGCTTATCGCGGTCGTGGCGGAAGAAGAAACCCTTGAAGACGTTACCGAAAATAAAAATTTTGCGAAAATACTCAATGCTGTCGATGGCATCAGCGGCGCATTGATGGCGCCTCAGGAATTGGAGTTGGCGGGAGATAGAGTTTGCTGGCAAGGCCGTCCGGTTTCAACTATTTTCATGGATTTCAATACAGATGTCCTGCTGAAGCTGCATCGCAAACATAACCTGGACCCGCTGCTGCGTGCAGTCAAGGAGCGTCGCGTGATCAACCCGCGCGGCACCGAACCCTTTAACGTCAAGAGCATGTTTGAAGTCATCAACGGCACCTACAGGGAACGGTTTCATAATGAGATCGTTCGGCGGACGCCCTGGACGCGTCAGTTTTACGCGCGATCCACCACCGGGCCGGCCGGGAAAACCATCGCTGATATCATCGAGTGGACCCGCAATCACTGGGACGCCCTCGTTTTAAAACCCGCACGGGGGTATTCCGGCCACGGGGTGCGGGTCGGCACGGTGAATCCTGACGCGGATGAAGCCATTGATCTGGCCTTAACCCAAGGGGATTACATCGTTCAGGAAAAGATCCCGTTGTCTTTATGGGCTGAAGAATTTCCGGTTTTCGAAAACGGAGAGATCCATCTTAAGGCGAACCAGACCGATTTTCGTTGCCTGATGGGCCCCCGGGGGTTACTTGGATTTGTCGGCCGGTTCGGCGGTGTGCCCACCAATGTCGGCAGCGGCGGCGGTTTTCAACCGCTGGCCCTTTTGCAGTCGGATATAAGCGTCAGAGAGGCGGTAAATCGCATGAATGATGCAATCATGGGTATGGATGCCGATGATCTTTTGCACGTCGTAGAAGAGCGGGACAAAATGGCCCTGGATTGCGAATTTACCTATCTGCTGGGTCCTGTAAGAATTGCACTGAGGCCCCGGCTCATCACCCCCGCCCAAATTGCCGCTTTGAGACGATATGGCCAAAAACTGTGGGATGATTGCCTCACCCTTGAAAAGATGTGGCTAGCGGGTGAGCTCGATAATTTTATCGATATAGAGGAAGAAGAACTTGAAATTGCGCGTATGAACCCGTGGGGCGGTTCTGCCGCTGTCATTGCTTCTGACGGCTTGTTCAATTTTGGGGCAGCCATGACTGAGAGCTCGTATTCATAATTACGGTAACAAATTTGCTGTAATATTTTTTCCACAAGGGCACATAGCGTTGAATGGATTCTTTTCTTAATAGAATCCATTCCTATAGTTTTACGTTACTGTATTTATGTATCTATGCGCTAAATGACCATTGACTATTCCCCAATGTTACAGCATCAGGGTATTGACAATTTACGATGACCGGATAACGAGGGCATATGGCTATCAGCGTCGATCCCGATTGGTGGCGGACACTGTTTGATGAAGTTTACCTGATCACGGATGCGCGGTCGGTTTGTGACGATGAGCTCACTTGTCGGGAAGTGGATGTCATCTGCGAGTTGCTGCCGCTGGATGTTGGCCACAAAATTTTGGATCTATGCGGCGGGCACGGTAGACATTCGTTTGAACTGTATAAACGCGGCTTTACAAATTGTACCCTGTTAGACTATTCCCAAAAGTTGATCGATGTTGCCCAAACCAAAGCCAGCCAAAATGGCTATTCTATCAATTTTATCCAATCGGATGCACGCAGCATAAACCTGCCGGGCGGGGTTTTTGACCATGTGATTATCATGGGGAATTCTCTGGGCTACATCCAGTCTACTGGTGCCGATTCAGAAATAATTAGAGAAGCGTATCGAATTTTGCGGTCGGGTGGTTGGCTGCTGGTGGACGTTACCGACGGCAACGTAGTGAAAAACGCATTCAAGCCCGATTCATGGCATGAAATCGGGGAGCAAACCGTGATTTGCCGGCGCCGCGAACTGCGCGTCAATATGATTAACGCACGCGAGCTGGTTATGGACAAGCAAAAAGGCCTGATACGTGATCAAACCTACGCGATCCGTTTATATGATTCTGAGAGTCTGGACTCACTTATCCAGCAGACCGGATTTAGTAATGTCAAGATTTCCACCAACTTTTCGCCACATTCATCCGACGGTGATTATGGTTTTATGAACAGCCGCATGATCGGAGTAGGGCAGAAAACTTAAGAGGGAGCCGGCAACCGGTCTCAGGTTTCCGGAGTCCTTGATCGGGTTAACAGCGTCGAAAGACCATCGCGCGGATGTTTAGAAGATCTGCTAAAGGCCTGAATTTACCAACCGGAGCCGATCGTTGGCCAATTGGACCTTCCGTTAAAAAAAGCGCGGATTTAGCGTTATCCGCGCTTTTTAATTGAATAATCTTTCGTTCGAACAGACAAGATTATTATAATCAAACCTGATTAATTTTCAAGTTCGGTAAGACAAATCGTTATTGGAGGCTTGTCTATCCGGTTAGCCCGCAATCGATACCGGTGAGGCTTTGCCAATATACTCCATGGTTTCCTCATATTTACTACGCATATCGATGCCGCCTTCTTCGATTTCTTTTTTGTCCGGGCTCCAATCAGAGGGGCACTCTGTTTTCAAAGTCTCGACCCTGTCCGTCATTTCTTCAAGCAACATGTGAAGGTCTTCGATATTGGGCAATGCCTTCTCTTTTTCAGCCGAGCCCAGTTTGTCGACCTTGCGCATGACATCATATAGCTTTGCTTTCCAGGCCATCATTTCGGTTTCCATACCCTTGCAAAAATCTTTAACTTCCATGGAACATCTCCTTTCGTAGGTTAGTTGTTGGGTGGTTATTGGGTTACGGTTGGGGTTTACATACCACCGACGGCTGGGGCCAACCCAACTTGGTCCCCATCGGTCAAAACCGTGTTGAAATCCACTTTCCGGCTGTTTACAAATACGATCTTTACGTCTTCTTTGGCAATTCCTGCACGGCCGATCAGATCTTCAACAGATTGGCCGTTGTCCAGGTCGTATGGGGTACTGTCTTTGTAGTCGCATGTTTCTGCGTTGACCAGTTTTGAAAAACATTTTAGCTTAACTTTCATGGTTATCTCCTAAATCTTTCATTAAATCCGGTTCAAATCTTTACACTATAATATTAGACAGATTCTCAATTTTTCAATAGACAATCTTTAAGGGTAAAATAATGGTGAATACCTGCCATTTGATAAAACACAACAATTTCAGGAGAATCCTTTACCTCTTTGGACTTGCCCAGGCCGCCGACCGGACTTACTATACAAATGAAGGGCTTCGCCTTATTTGGAATTGGGAAGGTTTGAATATTCGGGGATAGTTCCATC